>JAWUYB010000015.1:0-19600 GCA_034111025.1 Candidatus Altimarinota bacterium
ACTTGTGTTCATAGGAAAAATAACTATCCTATGAACACTTTTTTTGTCCTCATAGTTCAGTGGAAGAACAACCCCCTCCTAAGGGGTAGACGTTGGTTCGATCCCAGCTGGGGATACCAAAAAATACTTTAAAAAAATACACTCAATTTTTTGAGTGTATTTTTTGCATTTTATAAATTATAATGATATTATTAAAATACTAGATTAGTATTAATAGAATATCTAATTTAGATATTCTACAACAATTGGAGATTTAATATGTCAAATTACGACATAATACGCAACTTTAAATTAGCTTTTCCTTCAGGAGAAGATTATATAAATGCAATAAATGAACTCGGTGTTCAAAAAGATTCTATTTTTGTTTCTTTGAGAATACTTCTTCGTACTCAATCGCACTTGTTTAAGTCAGCGTATTTAGGGTGTAAACCAGGAAATAGTGTTGAACAAATACAGTGTAGATTAAAAAGGTCTACGTTTCGAAATGCTATATCTGAGTTAAGTATTACGTTTTTAGAATTTGATACCCAACAAATGAAGTTGGATGCGATAAAAAATCACTTAATTACAAGTGATAAAATATATCATATCAAGTCTATTTCAAAGCAAAAAGAAATTCAGCTTAAAAAAGATGAACAAAAAAAGTATGATGATCTTAAGTTTGAAAAAAGAATGCGTATATATCCGGAATTTATATTAATGCATAATATAGATAATACGGAAGAAAATTACGAAACTTTCTTAAGTTATGGTGACCCATCTTATAAAGCAGAGTATGACGAACTTCTTATTGAAGATCATTCAGATAATGATTGTGGTGAACCAGAAGCTGATTATGCATCATGTTTGTCATGTGGAAGTAATTTTGGTTGTATATGCGTAGGTGGCAATTAAATATTTTCATGAAGCTGTAGAAAATATGAAAACTTTAGCAAGTGCTAAGGTTTTTTTTAACGTTCATATTTATCCTGCAACTCTTGTAAACTAATATCATAGATAACAGGTCTTCCATGTGGACACGTTGCTGAGTAATCCATGACTGCGTCATTGAGGAGTTTATTCATTTCGAATAAATTGAGTTTATTTCAGAATTTAATAGCACTACGACAAGATGCGTAGGCAAATATTTTATTTCTGACTTCTTCGAGTGTTTGAGATTTTGTGAAATTATGAGAACCAATATCTGAAAGTATTCATTCAATAATAGAAGAAATATTTTCTTTTTTTATAAAATCAGGAACTCAGTTGATAATAATATTCCCTGCTGATAATATTTCTAAATCAAATCACATTTCAATAAATGTTTCTAAGTTGTTTTGAAGTATTTCAAAATCTCATCCTGATAGATTTACAGATTCTCAGATTAATAATCATTGAGTTTTTGATTTATATTGAGATTTAACTAGTTTTTCATAAATTATTCTCTCAGCAAGTGCATGTTGATCAAGTATTTGCATACCTTCTGGAGTTTGAACAATAATATAAGAATTGTGCATTTGTCAGATAATTCTTCACATTTTAGTATCGTGTATATCAGTAGATTCGTGGACCGGTCTAGTATTGTATCATTCTGTTATATTTTCACCTCACAGTGTAGCTTTAGAAAAATTTATAGCAGCTCAGACTGTTGCTTGATTTGGATTTGGAGTTATATCTTTATATGGAGAATAAGATTTAAACTTTGTACCTGATCAAGTGTAATATTGAGGATTCCCTGAATTATTCGTCTGAGAATTATTTGAAAAACTATTTCAAGAGTAATTATTAGATATTTCACTATTTACAGCTTGTTCTGAGAGTTTTGGTGATAATAATGTAGTTTGCTCTAATTTGTTAAATAAA
This sequence comes from Candidatus Altimarinota bacterium, assembly GCA_034111025.1. Taxonomy (GTDB): domain Bacteria; phylum Patescibacteriota; class Gracilibacteria; order BD1-5; family UBA6164; genus CAJXJP01. Next base: position 1,843 of record JAWUYB010000015.1, read on the forward strand.
GCTGAATAAACTCATTTAAATATAGATTGTTCATCAGCAAAACGTACTTCCATTTTTCTTGGATGAACATTTACATCTACTTGTGTTGGATCTAGGTCTATATGAAGAATATAACCAGCAAAACAACCATGAGGTATAAAACGGTTATATGCATTAGAAATTGATTTATAGATGAGTTGAGATTTTACTACTCTATTATTAATAAAGAGTGATTGTTTATTTCTATTTCAAAAACTTACCTTTGGGTCTGTTATATATCATGAAATTTTTATTCAATATAAACTCACTTCTAATGGGAGTAAATTTTCTGAGAAATCTTTTCAATACACACTATAAACTCTTGTTTTTAAATCTTCATTTTTTTGATATTTAAACACTTGTTTTGAATCAGATATAAATTCAAATCAAACACTAGGATAACTTAAACTTATTTGTTGAAGAAAATCGAGTATGTGATTGTATTCAGTTCTTGGTTTTTTAAGATAATTTAAACGAGCAGGTGTATTATAAAATAACTCTTGAACAATAATCTTTGTACCATTTTCACAAGCTACAGTTTGTATATGTCCAGATTGTCAATCTATGATTTTTATCGAACTTCAAGAGATGTCTCAAGATGTTTTCGATTGTATTTCAAACTTACTTACTGAAGAAATTGACGATATTGCCTCTCAGCGAAAACCAAAAGTCATAACGTTATATAAATCATCTAGATTTTTAATTTTTGATGTTGAATATTTTTCAGCTACCAAAGGAAGATCATCTTTTTCTATACCTGAACCATTATCTGTAATAATTATCTCAGCAATTCATCATTCAGAGATTTCTACAGTTACTTCTCTAGCTCATGCATCGATAGAGTTCTCTATAAGTTCCTTAATAACAGAGACCGGTCTTTCAACTACTTCTCAAGCTGCTATTTGATTTGCGAGAGTTTTATTTAATTTAATAATTTTTCACATAATTGTGTAAAAGTTATGAATAATTCGTTAATAAATATATGAATATTATAAAGAAGAGCAAGTTGTTATTGATGTTATTTTGCTCTATTATTTAAAATAAGATATAATAATTTAAATAATATTAATAAAAATATATGAATACCTCCAATTCAAATAATATAATTCATACAAACTTACCTAGTTTGGAAGATATTAAGTCATGAAAAATATTAAATATAAAACATATCCCTGAATGAAAAAAACAAAATTATGAGAATTTAAATATTAGAATGCAAATTAATAAAAAACCAATATATCAAGCTTTATATTTTAAAGATTATATAATAAATTGAATATTAGATAAAAATCAGCTGATTATTGATGCATTAAAAATAAAAGAAGAACTCATAAAAAAAAGTAACAGAGTTTCTGCTATTCTTGATTGAATAAATACTGATAAATGATTTAAAAAAATAACTTGATTAGGTATTAAAAATGATAAATGAAACATAATGTTTTATTTTAGATTGAGTAAAAATTGAGAAACAAGATCTACATCAATTATGGTAGATTGAGAAGATTTTGATAATTCATTTTACCAAGCAGTTGAAAAATACTTATATTTAAGAAAAGAGTTATGATTTTCTAAAATACATGTTGATGAAAAAAATCAACTTTATAATCATATAAATTATTATAGAAATAAGTATTGAAAATTAAAAGATAAAAAATTATTAAAAGAAGAAAAAGATTGATTAATAAAAAGAGGACTTATAACTAAAGAAGGTAGAATATTATCAATTCAAGTAAAAAATAATCATTTAATTTATACAAATAATCATTGAAATAAATTTAAACGTTTTATTACGGATAGTAATATTTTAGAATTAATTATAAAATTTATACTTAATAATTGATTAGAATTGAACGGAGATATTCATAATTGATTTAAAGAACAATTATTATATTATACTCAATCTTATCAAAAAAAATTAGAAGTAGAAAAAAAATGAGAAGAGAACCAAAAAAATAGTAACCTTTGATAGTTACTATTTTTCTTTTGTCATGAAATCTTTTGCTTTATCTTTCAACATATCAGGGATTTGTTTATAAGCAGAAATAATTTCTTTAATTTTATTATAAAAATCTACGATTTCCATTACCATTCATAAGGCTTTCATTACTCTCATAAGTACTAATGTTAATAGTGTACCAATAATTGTAGTGAAAATTGTTAATGTGATATATAAAATATCTATTACCTCTAAAGTCATATTTTTTTAGATAGTTTTTAAAGTGCTTCTATGAGTTTATTTATATCTAAATCCATTGTTTTTACAAGTTTTAAGATATTTTCTTTTCATGAAAGTGTTTTTTTAATTTCTTTATTTTCATACATAATTAGACTAGGAAATTCTTTTAGATCATGACCTTTATAATCAAAATCTTTAATATTTGAAGAAGCTATTTTAAAAGGAATATTTTGAGAAAAACTTTTTGTAGCAAGTACAGGAAGTATATATAATACTTCTTTGAAAAAATCTGATTTTTCATCAGCAAATATAATAATAGCTTTTCTTTTGAAAGTTTTACTTATACCAGTTTCTTTATTTGTAAATTCTTTATTTATTGAATTATCAATAAATTTTTGAATATCTTCTGTTTTTTTTAGAGTTAAACCTGATTCAGCTAATTTTTCTGAACCAAATATTACAGCTTTATTAGAAATTTCTTTTGTTTTATTTTTTGCTTTTTCTACTAGTTTTTTAAAGTCCATACTCGAGGATTAATATATAATTTATATTATTTTATCACAGTAAAAAGTATTATGCAAAAAATAGACTATAAAAAGTAAAAAATTAATTTGCAAATAGATTTATTTCTTATATGATATGCGCAATAAATTATTAATTACAAAAATTATGACTAATTCTACAATAGTAAAAGCTGTACAAGCTCCATTCTTACAAGAAGGAAGAGAAGAAATTAGAACTGGTATGGAAATTGAAGTTTACCAAATCATTAAAGAAGGGAGTAAAGAAAGAATTCAAAGATTTAAAGGTTTAGTAATCAAAACTGCTGGTAAATCAGATCTAGAAAGAACAATGACAGTTAGAAGAAAAATTGGTGCATTCGGAGTTGAAAAAGTATTTTCAATTCATTCTTCAACTATTCAAAAAATTGAAATCTTAAGACAATTTAAAGTAAGAAGAAAATCAATCAAATTTATCAGAGATCTTACTGGTAAAGCTGCTAGACTTAAAGAAGTTAAAAAAGCTAAATAATATCAAAACACTTAAATTTAATATTTTAGTGTTTTTTTTATGGAAAAATTTTACAAAAAAGTGATTTTTTTCTTTTAAATTCAGCTTTTTTCTATATAATCTGCAAGAATTAAAACTTAATAAATGTATATGACTTTTAAAGATTTGTCTCTGGAAGAAATAATTGGAAAAATTAAATCAGGTGAAACTACTGCTTCTGATGTTAAAAGCTACTTTGTAGAAAGAATTAAAAAATATGATTGAAAATTAAATACATTTAATTTTTTAAATGAAGATGTAGAAATTAATTCTGCTGATTGAGAATTAGCGTGAATAATACTGGGTGTAAAGGATATTTTTTGTGAAACTGGAATACCAACTACATCAGCTTCTAATATGTTAAGAAGCTTCGTACCACCTTATGATGCAACTGTTATAAAAAAATTAAAAGCAGCATGAATGACTTCAATTGGAAAACTAAATATGGATGATTCAGCTATGGGAACAACAGGTGAAAACTCTGCTTTTGGTGCTACTGTTAATCCTTGGGGAGTAAATAGAATTCCATGAGGTTCAAGTTCATGATCAGCAGCTGCTGTTGCGGCAGGATTAGTTCCAGCTGCACTTGGTACAGATACAGGATGAAGTTTAAGACAACCAGCGAGTATGTGTAATGTAGTAGGTTTTAGACCATCTTACGGGAGAAATTCTCGTTTTGGTATAATTCCAATGGCTTCTAGTTTTGATTGTCCAGGTACTATTACAAAAACAGTAAAAGATTCGGCTCTTTTATATAACATAATGAATGGTAAAGATATTAAAGAAAATACTACATTCAAAGGAAAAGATACTATTATTCAAGATATATTTGATAAAAAAGATATGTCAGGAATCAAAGTATGAGTTCCTAAGGAATATTTTGAAGAAGGTTTAGATAATGATGTAAGAGAAAAAATAGAAGCATCAATTGAAAAATGTAGAGAATTATGAGCTGAAATTATAAATGTATCACTTCCTATGACTAAATATGCTATTGCAGCATACTATATAATAGTACCAGCTGAAGTATCTACTAATGTATGAAGATTGGATGGTGTAAGATATGGTTATAATTCAGATGCACCTTATGCTTCTATGGATGAACTCTATATGAATAATAGATGAGAAGCACTTTGAAAAGAAGTACAAAGAAGATCTATTGTTTGAGCATATGTATTATCAGCAGGTTTCTATGATGCATACTATAAAAAAGCATCTCAAGTAAGAACTAAAATAATAGATGAATTTAATGAAGTATTTAAAGAAGTAGATGTTCTTATAACTCCTCCAACTCCATCAGCTGCTTGGAAACTATGAGAAAAATCAGAAGATCCGTTAAAATTATATCTAGCAGATGCTTATACTATCCCAGCTTCACTAGCAGGTTTACCAGGTATATCAGTTCCTGCATGATTTGTAGAACAGGACTGAGAAACTCTTCCAGTTTGAGTTCAATTCCTATCAAACCTAAAACAAGAAGAAAAAGTACTTCAAGTAGCTCATATATTTGAGCAAGCTACTGGTTATGGGAAACAAAATCCATCTGGTTACGAAGACTAATATCAATAAATTGACAGAATAATCTCTTATATGTTAGAATATAAGGGATTATTTTTTTATGAATAAATTATGAATCCATTAATTCCTAATATGCCAAAAGAGCCTCAGTTATGAGATATGGAAAATCTTGAAAAATCAAATAAAATTGAGAAAGAAGAACAAGTTAGAGCTTCTTTAACTATTGCAGCAACTATGGAATGATCTAGAAATCTTTTATGATCTTTGAATGAAAATCAGGCAGATGATACATATAAAATTAATGTATTAGAAAAAGTAGATAAATATAATGATTGAGATATCACACCTGACGAAATTACTCAGCTATTTTATGAATTATTAATGAATCAAAAAATTAACAATGTTGAATATGACAGTTTATGTAATATAGTTGCATCTAATGAGACTAATGAAGAATTTATTGACATAGATTTAAGTCATTATTTAGAAAAAGAAGTAGAAGAACCTCAAGAAATTTTAGAATTAGAACCTGATAATGAAAAAAATGAAGAAAATATAGATGAAAATCAAGAAAAAGAAAATCAAATATTACTAGAAAAATTTAAAAATCATCCTTCTTTTCCTATATTAGAGAGATTCATGAATATAGAAGTTTGAGAATGAAAAAAAATGACATTACTTACTGAACCAGATCTATTAAAATTATCACAACATTTAGGTAGTTGAGAAAATCCAGTATCATGATTAAGGGAATGAATAAAATGAATTGTATTTGATGATGATAGAACACAAACAGTATTAAATAATTATCTATATACCGTAGAAAATATTAATGATTCAATTAAGCCTGATGGAGAATGATTATTTCCTCTTCCAGAAGAATTTAAAGGTGAAAAATATTCTATATTAAATGAAGATTTAGACAATGATATAGTACAGTTATTAATTAAAAATTATACAAAATTTCCAGATTGAGAAGATGGTAATCCGGATATTGATAAAGATATTTTTACTTCTTGCGAAGTAACTCTAAATAAAATTATTGAAAATAAAAATTTTCCACAAACTAAAGAGTATGATAAGGCTGTTTTTGATATTAGAAACTGAGATTTAAAGACTAGAATAGAATGATTAATTTATATTAACTCACTAGTAAACACTCAAGAAGGGTTAAAATGATGAAAAGCTAACTTATCATTTAAAAATATTAAAAAAGCAGATAAACTAAAAAATGAATCTACTAAAATTTTTAGTGAAAATCAAAAACAAAAAGATTTAAATAACAAAGTTGAAAATAAAAAATATCAATGAGAACAAGAAGATTTATTAGTTAATAGTAATGAGGAAAATATATCAGATTGAGAAGTATTTTCCTGAGATATTACAATTGAAGGAATATGAGATAATACTAAAAATATTTGAGAAAACAGATAAAAAGAAGAAAATTAACTTTCTTCTTTTTTGTTTGTATTAAAATATAATAATAAAAATATAGAAATTAAAAAGTATAATATGAGAAATTCAGTTCTATAAATTCAAAAATCATATTTAAATACGGAGAACTCTAGATTTCAGAAAAAATCAACTACTAGCATATCAAATTTGAGTAATAACCAAGTTAAATATCAGATAATTTCTCAAAATAATGGTGAGACAAGGTAGACAATAATAGATATAAAACCAAGTAACATAGCTATTGGAATAGTCCATGTTACGCTTATGTTAGCAAAAGGTGACAATATAGACACTTGTCAAAAATTGAATAACATGAGTGGAAGTGTGAAAGTGAGAGCTGCAAAAGTAAGTACAAGTGCTTCTTTGATTGCAAGTGTTTCAGTTACTTTATGAAATATTTTTTTATAAAAATCTTGTGTAAAAATTATTCATAATACTGCTAAAAAACTTAAATGAAGTGAAATATCATAATTAATAGAATATGGAGAAATTAATACCATTACTCATGCTGTAAATATTAATAATGTATATCAGTGTCATTTTCTTCCAGAAAGTAAAACTATATATCATAATAATCACATGATTGCGGCTCTTATAACTGGAGCAGTATCTCAAACTATAAGTACAAAAAATATTATAAATCCTCATATTACTATTATTTGTATAAGGCTAGGAAAATATTTTACCAAAAATCATATAAATATGATTAATATCGTTATATTAAATCAACTCACTGCAATAAAGTGTGTAAGTCATGAGTTATTAAAATCCTCTTTAATTTCATCTGATAAACTTTCTCTAGCTCATAATAATATACCTCAAAGAAATATTGCTTCATTTTTAGGATATATTTTATAAATTATATCTAAAAAATTTTTTCTAATATTTTGAGCATATATTTTTATTTTATTTTGAGAAGTATGTCATATATTTTCAAAACTATAAATATTCATTGAGGCATAAATATTTTTACTATTCATGAATTCTTTGTATTGAAAGTCAGAAGTATTTTTGAATTGATATAATTTAGAGTTTGTTGTTATTTTATCTCAAATACTTAACTTATAAGTGCTTGGAATATTAATTAGGATAAATAACTCATTGGGAGTTTTTATATTGCTTATATCTAATATTTTAGCTGAATATTGATTTTTTCACACTTGTTTCTTAGTGAGCTCTTTTATTTCTAAAATATAATCATTTTTTTGATTATGGTGATTATTTATAAAATTATTTTTTACTTTTATGTTATTGAGTGAATTTTGAGAAATATATATTCCTAGTATTCCTCATAAAATAATAATAGCTAAATAGTATAAATACTTTTTCTTTAAGATTATGTAAATAAAAAAAACTAGTCATAAAATAATGAGTAGTTTTTTACTGAAACTATACTCAAATAAATTATTTATAAATATTGCTCATAAAAAACTATGAGTAAAAAAGAGAAATAATAAATTTTTAGAGTACATCCTTAGTTTTTATGTAATATAGTAATTTCTTTTCATTCATTTTCTTGCATAAGAAGATATAAACGATAAGAACATATAATAATAAGGAGGAGAGAAAAAAATTGAGTTAGGTTCATTCAAACTGAATCTTTGAGCATATCAGTTTTTCAGCTAAAAAATTCAAAGATAAGTAATACACAAGAAAATATAATCATTCAAATATATCCAAGTAACGCTTTTATATGAATATACATTGATAAAATATATAAAGCTGAGAATAACATGAAATATAATATTGAATATATAACAGCTAATGGGAAAATTGGTACTTGATATGGTATAGGTGTAAATGGATGTGAATAAAGTAACTCTATTCACATATGTGTATCTCTTCAGTAAACTTGTCATCCAAAGAATGATCATATATAACCAATGAATAAAACAAAAATAAATGATATTACCAACGGGTCTATATATTTATTTATATTATCTTTATTTATTTTAGCTTGAATTACAAATACTAAAATAAAACCAAAGAGTGATCACATAAGTGAAAAATTATAATCACTCGTAATAAAAAATTCAAAAGGAGTTTTTATATATTTTAAGTCTTCTCATTTTCAAATAATATAAAAAAGACGAGAAAATATTAGTACTGAGAAGAAATACCAAAGTATGTTTTTTGTAAACAAAGTTGCATCATAATTATATCTTGGGGCTAGTTTATGTATCATCCATAAGAATAAAAAGAAACATAATGTAAGTGTGAGTCAAAATGTATAAATTAAAAACTCAGGATAGGGTGAAAAAAATGGATACACGAGATAATAATTTATGTATTAAGTTTTGTTTATTGTATTTTTTTACAGTAAAAAAGCAAAGATTTCCCTTTGCTTTTAATAGTTTTATGCTCTTGATCTATATTCTTTTGTTCTAGTATCAATTATTAGTTTATCTCAAATTTTTATAAATAATGGAACTTGAATAACTAAACCTGTAGTCATAGTTGCAGGTTTTTTTCCTCATGTAACAGTGTTCCCTTTTTCTCCTGGTGGAGTTTCTTCTACTTCTAGAGTACAAGTAGGTTCTAGATTTACATTAATAGGTGCTCCATTATATTCTTGAAGACTTACTTTATCTCCATCAATTAGAAATAATTCAGCTCAAGCAAGAGTTTCTTTTGCTAATTCTACTGATTCAAATGTTTCATTATTCATAAAGTGGTAATTTGTACCATCGTTATACAAATAATCATAATTATTTGTAGTTATATCAGCTGGTGGAAATCTATCATGATCAGAAAAAGTTTTTGGAATATTTGATCCAGTTAATAAGTTTTTTGCTTTTATATTAATAATTGATCCTCATCTTCCCATTACTTTTTGAGCATATGATACTACTTCATAAGGAGTATCATCCATAACAAATTTTTTCCCGACTTTTAAGTCACTTGCATTATACATGTTATTTTAATTAATTAAATACAATAAATTTCTCCTTTTATTTTTTTTAATCATTCTAAAGTTTGAGCAAGAATGATATGTTGTTTCAATTCTTCTTTCAAATCTTGTAAATATGAAATATTAGAGCTTAATAATCAAGTTCAATTCTCTAATACATCTGAAATTTTTGAAACGATAACTTTAGCATTTTTAAAAAAAGCTCGAGATAATTTATAAAATGCTCAGTCTAATTCAGCAAGACTATCACTAAATGTTATATTAGTATTTGAATAATCTATTTATTCTAACATATGTTTTTATTTAGCAAATTGAATTACTCTTGATTCTCTGATAAGGTTTACTTTCACTTCACCAGGATATGATAATTTTTCTTGTATATTTTCAGCTATGTCTTTTGCCATTTCCTGAGCATCGAGGTCAGAAACAGTCGTAGCATCAACAAATACTCTTATTTCTCTTCATGCAGAGAGTGCATATGCTTTACTGACTCATGAGAAACTTTGAACCAGAGCTTCCATTTCTTGGACCCTTTTGAGATAATCTTCTATTACTTCTCTTCTTGCACCAGGTCTTACTGATGATATTGCATCTGCAACTTGTACAATAGCGGCTTCTAGAGAAATATCAAATTGTTCACCATGATGATTTTCAATCATATCAACAATTTTATCATCCATTTTATATTTTCTTGCAAGTTTCCCTCAAATTTCAGGATGAGTTCCTTCATATTCTTGATCTAATGCTTTTCCAATATCATGTAATAATCCTCAAACTTTACATATATAAGGATCAGCTCATAAATCTCTTGCTAATTGTTCAGCAATTAAAGCAACTTCTTTTGAATGTTTAATAATATTTTGACCATAACTTGTTCTAAATCTTAATTTTCAAACAATAGGTATCATTTCATCTGGAATTGTAGTAATTCCTAATTCATCAACAACTTTATTTCATAGCTCAGTAAGTAATATATGGGCATCTTCTTCTGTTTTTGCTATGACTTCTTCAATTCTAGCAGGTTGAATTCTCCCATCTTCTATTAATTTTTCTAGTGATTTTTTAGCAATATATCTTCTAAATAAATCAAATGCAGAAATAAATACAGTATTAGGTGTATCATCAATAATTAGAGCTACTCAAGCTGTCTTTTCGAATGTAGTAATATTTCTTCATTCTTTCCCAATAAGTTTCCCTTTGATATCATCAGAAGGTATTTCTATAACAGTAGTAGTAACCTCACTTGTTACATCACCAGCGTATTGTTGAATAGATTTTAAAATAATCTCTCTAGCAACTTCTTTTTTATTATCTTCAGTCTTCTTTTTATGTTTTTTTATAATATCTAAACCATCATCTTGGTATTTATTTTTAATTTCTTCCATAAATAATTTACGAGCCTCTTTTTCAGTTAAATTAGCTATTTCTTGTAATTTACCATCAAGTTCTCTACGAGTATCTTTTAATTTATCTCTTTCATTTTTTAATTCTTCTTCTCTTTGAGCTATATTATCATATTTTTCTTCAATATGCTCAAGTTTTTTTTCTATTTTTTCTTCTCTATCTAAGATTCTTTCTTCTATTCTTTCAGATTTTTTTAATATATCAGCACTTTCTTTTCTTGTTTCAGCAAGAATAGTATCTTTTTTATATTCAGCTTTTTTTATAATATGTTCAGCTGTAGATTGCGCTTTGTTTGTTTTTCTATTTTCCCAAACGTAAAACAATACTACAGAGAGAGACATACCAAAAATAACTCACATTATTAGTGTTCCTATTTCCATTTTATTTTATAATTTAATAATAAATATTAAAAATGAGTTTCTTTAAAAACCATGTATGACATGGGTGAAGTTATCGTGTTATTTTATGAATGACATTGATATAATCTCCTTTTAAAAGACTTTATTTTTTTTCGTTTTTTAATTTTTTGTTTAACTTAGTTACTCACATACTTAATGTAAGTACTTTTATTGTATTCAAAAAAACTAAAAATCAAAATAAAATCCGAACTTTTAGCGGTTACATATATAAAAAATACTTGTTAATATATTTTTATTATAAAATATAACCTCCAGATATTTCCCAATTATTTTTCTTTAATAAGTATTTTTTTCTGGAGATATTATATAATTTTCTAGTGGAAATTGATCATATTTAATAAATTCAAATGGTACAGTTATATTTCCTAATTGAGGATGATCCACTTTTTTTATATAATTTGAATTTATATACTCTTGATTATCTATTATATCCGTCATCTTGTGAATAATTCCATTCGGTATCTGTAATAGATCTAATTTTTTCTTTAAATCTGCTGAATTAAAGTTCATAAATATATCTTCAATTCACTCTATTATCAATTTTTTACTGACATGAGGACTGAAATTTTCTAAAACTATGTCAGCATCTTTAATTAATGTATAAAAAATATCTAAATCATCGGATTTTGTAAGATTTAAGAAGAATGATTTTTTTCATCTATTTAGTGTCTCAAAATATCAACTTACACTATTTTTAATTGGTCAAAATGATCTTGATTCATCTCAATTTTCAGCAAATTCTATTTTAATAACATCAGCTCAATAATCAGAAAAATATCTACTTGCAAATGGTCAAGATAGTACTTTTGTCAGATCAATAATCTTTATTCCTTTAAATAACATCTTGTACTTATTATTAATTATATAAATTAGGGTAATAATTTATATAATTATTACAAATATTAATTAGATTAATAATACTAAATTTTAGAATCAAATAAAAAAAACACTTACATTAAGTAAGTGCCTTTTCTATTATTTGAGAAAATTAATTGATTAGTCTTCTTCTGGTAATTTAAACACTCTTTCTTCGATAACTTTTGTAGCTACGTTAGAAGGAACTTCTTCGTAGTGATCAAATTCCATACCGTAAGTTGCTCTCCCTTGAGATGCTGATCTTAGGTCAGTCATATAACCAAACATTTCAGATAAAGGAACGAAAGCAGTAATAATTTTTGCTAACCCTCTACTACCCATTTCTTCAATTCTCCCTCTTTTAGAGTTAAGTTGACCGATAACATCACCCATATATTCTTCAGGAGTATTAACTTCAACTTTCATGATTGGTTCCATTAAACAAGCTTTAGCTTTTCTACAACCTTCTTGAAATGCTTTTGAAGCAGCTAATTTAAATGATAATTCAGATGAATCAACTTCATGGAAAGAACCAAAAGTTAGAGTCGCTTTAATATCAACCATTGGATAACCAGCAACAAAACCTCTTTGGTAAGATTCTTTTAAACCTTTTTGTACACCTGGGATATATTCTTTTGGAATAGTACCACCAACAATTTTGTTAACAAATTTGTTAGTAGGTTTTTCTTTTTCTTCATTTGCAATATCTTCTTCGTCCATTTCAGTATATGGTTCGAAAGTGATAACAACATGACCATATTGACCTCTACCACCTGTTTGTTTTGAAAATTTATGTTCAACTTTTTCAGCTTTATTTTTCATTGTTTCTCTATATGCAACTTGTGGTTCACCAACATTACATTCTACTTTAAATTCTCTTTTCATTCTATCAACAATGATATCTAGATGAAGTTCACCCATACCAGAAATAATAGTTTGAGCAGATTCTGGATCAGTAGCAACATTAAATGAAGGATCTTCTTCAGCTAATTTTGATAATGCCATACCCATTTTTTCTTGATCTGCTTTTGTTTTAGGTTCAACAGAAATAGAGATAACTGGTTTAGGGAATTCGATAGATTCAACTAAGAATTTATCATCCATAGAACATAGAGTATCACCTGTTTTTGTAGCTTTTAAACCAATAACTGCACCAATGTTTCATGCTGTAATTTCTGGTATTTCAACTCTTTCATTTGCATGCATTTGTACTAATCTCCCAACTCTTTCTTTTTTACCAGAAGTTGAGTTATATATGTATGTTCCAGTTTTTAATGTACCAGTATATACTCTTGTAAATGTTAATCTCCCTACGAATGGATCAGTAGCGATTTTAAATGCAATAGCAGCTAATGATTCATCATTAGAAACAGGAAGTTCTTTGAATGATTCTTTTGTATCAATATTTTTACAATCAATCATACCTTCATTAACATCCATTGGAGAAGGTAGGAATTCTACAGCAGCGTCAATAACCATTTGTACACCGATATTTTGTAAAGCAGATCCACAAACAACAGGATATAAAGCAGTTGCACATGTAGCAGTCCTTAAACCTTGTTTCAGTTCAGCAATAGTTAGCTCACCTTTATCAAAAAAGATATCCATTAGTGAATCATCCGCAGAAGCAACTTTTTCAACTAATTCTTCTCTTAATTCTTCACATCTAGCCTTAATATCAGCTGGAATTTCGATTTCAGTAATATTTTCACCTGAATCACCTTCAAAGTGAAAAGCTTTCATTTCAATAAGATCAACGATTCCTTCAAATGAATCATCAGCTCCAATAGGATATTGAATAGCAACAACTTTATCTCCTGCTAATCTTTTTTTGATTGTTTCAACTGACATTTCAAAATCTCCACCCATTTTATCCATTTTGTTAACAAAGCAGATTCTAGGTACGTCATATTTATCAGCTTGTTTCCAAACAGTTTCAGATTGAGGTTCAACTCCTTGAGAACCATCAAAAACAGCAACACCCCCATCAAGTACTCTTAGAGATCTTTCAACTTCAATTGTGAAGTCCACATGACCTGGAGTATCGATAATATTAATTTGATGATCTTTCCAGAATGCAGTAGTTGCAGCAGAAGTAATTGTAATACCTCTTTCTTGTTCTTGTTCCATCCAGTCCATTGTACCTTCTCCATCATGAGTTTCACCAATTTTGTGAATTCTCCCAGTATAGAATAAAATTCTTTCAGTACAAGTAGTTTTACCAGCATCAATATGGGCAATAATACCAATATTTCTGATCTTGTCTAAAGGTGTAGATTTAGTCATTCCTAAAATATTAAATTTTTAAAATAAATTTATTAAACAAAAATATGTATTCAGAGCGAATATTTAGATTGAAATATCCGTTACTACATATTTGTTTGTGCCGGGATTGTACCCATTGTTCTCTGAAAGTCAAATGTTTTTAATAGGTGAAAAAGAGTTAATTTTATAGTTAAAATCAACTCTTTTTATATATTATAATAAAAAAGTTTGACATAGGTATTTAAAAATATATATTCCTTTTTGTTAAACAAAGGAGATTTTCATAAACGTCATATTTAATATTCAAGGAATGAATATCAAAATAATATTTATTCAAAACTAAAACAAAATTGTACGGAGTACAAAAATGAAAAAAGTTCTTTTAAGTGGATTTATTTTAATTTTTAGCACTAGTGTGTTTGCTGGTAATATGAATTCAAAAATGTTCAATATTTTTGGTTCATCAGTAAGTAAAGCAAATCATAACTTAACCCAAACATATATTGGGCAAAGTACTGGTTCTTTACAAAAATTAAGAAATTCTTGTGGAACAATGGCAACATTAGCAGCTCATAATTATTTTAATTTAAATAATTATGGTGAGGTTGATGAATTTGCTAAAGATAAAAGTGTTATAGAAGGAAAAATTGTAGATATTTTTCTAAATACTTATTATAGAGAGGTAGGTGATATTCAATCTGGAAGTGATATTAAAAATTTAGTTTTAAATCGTTGGGGTTGGGGAACTGCTAAAATTAGAAGTACAACATATGACTATGATTATAATACTATGATTGAAAGTGATTTAAAAAATGGTAGAATTGTAATTGTTTTGCTAAAAAACGGTTCAGCCTTAAATAAGGCATCTATTGATCATTTTATTGCTGTATCATATGCTTCTGATTCTCAAGTTGGTTATTTTGATCCATGGGATGGGAATATGAAAGTTACTACTAAACAACAATTTTTAAATTCTTGGGTTGCTACTAATTATGGTGTTGCAATAGCTCCATAATTTGTAAAAAATTATTCAAGCCTCTTTTTAGAGGCTTTATTTTATATATAATAAACTATAAAAATATGAAAAAATCATTAATCATAATTATTATTATAATTTTATTATCAATAAATATTTATTTTTATACAGATAATAAAAAACTAAAAAATGAAAATAATATTTTAAATGAAGAGTTGGAGAGTAAAAAGATAAAACATGTTAATAGAAACTGTTATATAGCTTTTGCTAACTATTTTGTAAATCCAGAATGAGGATTGGAATTTACTTTAGCTCCAGTAAAAGAATGTTTAATAAGTGAAATATTAAACGAGTGATATAATATGAATGGAATGATAGATAAAGTATTATATCAATTACTTGAGTTTCAAGATAAAAATCCTAAATCACCCTCTTTAGAAGGATATAAAAATCAATTAAAGATAAATTTTGATAATAAAATTGAAGTAATTGATAGAGATGCTATAAAAATAGCGCTAGAAATTATTTGAGATAAGGAATTTGAAGAAAAATTATTAGAAAATTGAATAATAAAATAAATAAAAAAACTCAGAAAAATATTTTTCTGAGTTTTTTTTATATCTCTTCAACTTCTAAATTCTTAATTCAGTTTTCAACTTCTCATAATATAAATTCACTAATAGAATATAGAGCAGTATCTTGAATGGTTATATTTGAGTTATGAAGGAAAAACTTAAATACATTTGCTGTGTATTGTAAAATAGTGTCCTTATTTGCAATAAAGTTTTTTTTGAGTTCAACTACTTGGATACTTGAATATTCCAGAGTGATAATATCTGTAATATCTTCTACCCAAGAATTAATTCTTTCTTGTACTTGAGGGGTTACTTGAGAATCATTAAATTCGTGTGTTTCTTTATATTTAAATTCATATGGAGTATATGGTTTGTTTGAAAGAGATTTAATCTTTTCAGATATTTCTTCGTGAGCGAGTGATAGTATTCCTAGTACAAGATTAGAGGAAAATCATTTATCTAAACAAGAGAATAAGGGTGAGAGTATGAAATCATATTTTTTATCTATAATTATTTTTACCAAAAAACCAGCTAAGAGCATATCATATTTCTTAGCTTTTTTTTCATCTTTCTGCGTTCTTTTTATTCCAGCAGCTCAACGTTTTATGGCTTCTTTGAGTTTCTCAGAGACTTCAGCTGAATTAGATCATGTTTCAGCTGAACCTTCAGGAGACTCAGAAGGAGTGAATTCTTCTAAACTCATAGATTAATTATTTTTTAATAAGAAGTTATATTTATTATAATACACTTTTGTAAATAAAGAAATTTTATTAGATATAAACACATATACACCTCACTATTCATCAATTGTCGTTAAATAAATTGTGTTTTAATCATAAAATATTTAAATAATTTTGAGAATATATTTCTTGGTCAAATCATATTTCTATAAAGAGAGTGATTTTAGATATATTTTTATCTAATTTTATTTTTATCGCTTGATTTATTAGTTTTTCATATAACTCAAATCAGGTGTTTTTTCATCAATACAAAGCTAAATCTGGTTCGTATTGGACAGTTTCACTGTCCATATTATTATGATCTTTATTTTTTATATAAGGGAGATTTGCAGTTATAATTAAATCAGTTTTTAAGTCTATTAAATCTATTATAGGTTCTAGTAAACTTCATTCAAGTTGAATAATATTTTTTTCTAATTTATGAGTATTAATATTTTTTTTACTTACTTCCAGTGCATCAGTAGATACATCTATAACATAACTCGTTTCAATATTATTAGTATTTACATTTTTTAATACAGCTATTGGAATACATGATGATCAAGTTCATATATCTATATAAGTAACTTTAGATATATTCTTGTCTATTAGATGAATCGCTTGATCGACCATTATCTCTGTATCATTTCTAGGTATAAGTACTCTTTCATCTACATAAAGGTCTAATCAATAAAATTCAGCTTTATTAGTAATATACTCAAAAGGATATTTTTTTTCTCATAAATTTATCATTTTCTCTATCCAAAGATTATCAACATTTGGTAAATCTAAACATAAAAACAACTGACTTTTTGATAAGTCAGTTTGTTTTTGGAGTAATTCAGATATTTGATAAGGATCAAAATATTCCTCTAATGTCTTATAAATAATTTTCTTATTAATTATCATGTTTATAAGGATTATTTTAATTTTCGAATTTTTTCCTATTAAAAATGAGAACTGTGAAGTAAAGAATAATAGCAATATATACAACTGCATATATTGTATTTAAAGCAAGTAAGTTTGCTGAAAAATTTTTAAAACTTCATATTACATCTTTTATATTTAATGATTCCATTGGAGGGAATACAACTTGAATTGCTTGTATTACATATTGTAATACTGATCCTCATGTACGTTTTGCTAAATCCATTAAATCTGATAAGCTATGAGCTGCAAAATAAATCATTACAGTTACTAAAACTGTAACTATATTTGATACAAATGTTGAAAAAAAGAATACAAGAGCTAGGAGTATTTCTAATTTAAGAAAAGTAAATATTAAGCTCATAACAATCAAATAATCAATTGTAATGCCTTTAAATAATAACACTAGTAAAAATAATAACGATTGTACTAATACTATCAATCCTATAGTTCACGTGAATCATAAAAATTTACCAAGAATAAATTCATA
>JAWUYB010000016.1:0-31189 GCA_034111025.1 Candidatus Altimarinota bacterium
GAACCAGGGCCCTCACGATTATCAGTCGTGCGCTCTAACCAACTGAGCTATACACCCGAGAAGATTGATTTTGAAATGGAGCGGGCAATGAGACTCGAACTCACAACCCTCTGCTTGGAAGGCAGATGCTCTAGCCAATTGAGCTATGCCCGCATATTTATTTCTTCCTCAAACTTGCTGGCATATATTATGAAATTTTCCAACAAAGTCAAAACTTTTTTACACTTTTTTAGAATATATTAAAAATTATTTATTTTCCCTTCCTTTTGCAAAAGAAGGTGGCTGTAAGCCGGATGGATTATAAGTATATTTCAAGTAAATTTTTATATCAAAAAAGAGATAAAAATAGTATTATTTTTATCTCTTTTTTTGTTTTCAAAATGGTGGGTATACCTGGAGTTGAACCAGGGACCTCACGATTATCAGTCGTGCGCTCTAACCAACTGAGCTATACACCCATATGTTTGTATAAAAAAAAGCTAAAGGATTTATTGTCGCTTTAACTTTTTCCTTTAAGTTTGAAATGGAGCGGGCAATGAGACTCGAACTCACAACCCTCTGCTTGGAAGGCAGATGCTCTAGCCAATTGAGCTATGCCCGCGTTTATTTTCTCTTCAAACTTGCGAGACAGATAATATGAAAATTTAAGACAAAGTCAAAACTTTTTTTAGTGTTTTTTACAAAAAAAAATCTTCTAAATTCTATTATCCCTTAAATAAAGGATTTTTAATAAAATAGAGAAAATATTTTTTATTTTAATAATGCAGCTTGTAATGTATTTTTCATTAACATAGCAACTGTGAGAGCTCAAACTCAACCAGGTACAGGAGTAATAATATTCCCTATTTTTTCCATGATATCAAAGTCAGCATCTCCATATATTTTACCATCAATAACAGTAAATCAAACATCTATAACGGTTGTTCCTATTTTAACCATATCAACTTTTAACAAATGAGGTTGTCCAGTAGCCATGATAACTATATCAGAAGCTGATGTATGTTTTTTTAGATGAACAGTTTTACTATTACACACTGTAACTGTTGCTCAGGCATTGATCAAAAGTGCTGCTAGAGGTTTCCCTACAATATTACTTCTTCACACGATAGTGACTAGTTTTCATGCAAGATCAGTTCACATTACTTCGAACATATACATAACACCTGCTGGAGTACAAGGAACAAATCAAGTGTGATCTCATATTAGTACTTTTCAAGTGTTTTCAGGATGAAAACCGTCTACATCTTTCTTTGAGTCTATTTTAGCAATAATAGCTGTTTCATTTATATGTTGTGGAAGAGGGAGTTGGATGATATATCCATCAACTCAAGTATTATTATTTAACTCATCTATAGTTTTTTCTAATTCTATTTGAGTAACATTTGATTTGAGTTGAATAAGTTTAAAATCTATTCCTACAAATTCTGCCCATTTTCTTTTTTGTTTAATATAACGAAGACTTGCTGAGTTTTCTCATACAAGTACAGCGGTTAAACTTGGTTTTATACCTTGTTTTTCAATATCATTTTTTAAATTATCGTATAGTGTTTGAGCTATTTTTTTCCCATCTATTATCATCGATTCATATTATTAATTAGTATATTTGTTAACTAAAAAGTATTGAAAAAAGAATAAATTGCAAATTACATATAAGATATTATACTTCGATTAATATCTATATGAAAATATCACATGAGTAACAGAATCTGAGGCGTATTAATCTTATGAATTGTATTTTGACTATGATACCTCTTTTATTGGTATTATTTTATTTATTCACTCGTAAATATTAGATTTATTACAAACGTGGATAATTTTAATATATCAATGCAATCAACTCAGAAAAATCATGATTTTGAATGTGAAAGTAGTTCATGTAATTATGATTCTATTTCACCATTTCAATATAGCGTTATTCTAAAATCATCAGGATATAAAGATATAAACTATGATTGGCAACCTTCTAAAGAAAACCCTAGGCAAAATATAGATTTTAAGAAAGATTTTAAATTAGAAGAATCGAATTTATTATCTCAAGATAATGCTACTCAAATATTAATTGATACTATAGATTCACAACAAAAAGATACGATCGCAGAAAAAATTCAAAAATTAAAAGAAAGATCACAAGTTCATCTTATCATTGAAAGAAATGATAATGAATATATTTTCAAAAATAATAATTCCGGTATGGATTTATATAAAAATGAAGAATTATTATGAAATTTTGAATTTGCGAATAAATCAGATATTTATTTAGAAGAAGTAAAATGAAATCCAAATTATCTATCTATTATCCTAAATAATAATAAATACTTATTCTCAATACAAACTGGAAAAATTAATGAATACATATTGGAAATTCCTAGCATTTACATAAAGGGTACTGACAAAAATGGACAATTCATATTTGTAACTGATAAATGAAGTTTTGTATATGATTTGTACAAAAATATATTTACTTATAATACTTATTTTTCTGATTTTGTTTTTTTTGATAAAACTAGTTTAGTATGAATTATTTATAAAGATGATATTGAAAAACGTAGTCGTTTTGAATATGATAATATTACGAATAAAACACTTATAATACAATTTACTCCAGGATCAAAAGAAAGTAGTATATTGCTTGAAACAGAACAAAATATTAACAAAATATTTAAACAAGATGGTAAGATTTATTTTGAAGATCAAAATAAATCAAATTTTGTTTTATCTCATTTACAAGAATAATTAAATATAAATATGTATAATAAAAAATGATATACTGTTGTTGAACTTGTAGTTGCAGTAATGGTGGTTTCAATATTATCAGTTGTATGATTTGTTAGATTTTCATCATTTTTATCAGCGACAAGAGATACAAATAGAATATCTCAAGTTGCTGAATTGTATGACGGTTTTATTAGTTTAAAAATGAGATCTACACTTCCGTTACCAACTGATTATATAGAAGTAAAAAAAGGCGATAAGTTGATAAGTTATCAGTGATATGTTTGAGAAAAACTTTTACATAATATGGAATATACTTCTAATTGAAAAGATCCTGAGACCTGAGAATTTTTTACTTATGCACTCACAAGGAATAAAAAATCCATAGCTATAATGGCTTTACTAGAAGAAGATCCTATAGTAAAAAATTATACTACTCAAAATAATGTATATGCAGAAGAAAATGAATATAAATTTCCATATATAGAATGAAAAAAAGTATGAATAATTGTAAATAATAAGCATACTCCTGTTGATAGAATACAGACCAATAAAGCTAGTGGAGTTTTTGATTTATTAGCAACAAATTCTGATGTATACAAAATGTATTTAGCAAATGATGAAGTATATACTGGCACAGGGGGAAGCATTATAAATATAGCTAAAGATTATTCTTGTAAAAGAATCAAAGATCTAGATGCTGGAACTGAGAATGGTATTTATACTCTTGATACAGACTGAGATGGAATACTCACTTCAACATATTGTAATATGCAAATAGAATGAGGTGGTTGGACTCTAGCATTAAAGGCAAATTGAAATGAAACTACTTTTGAATATGATTCGGCCTATTGGGAAAATAGTAGTACATACAATCCTACAGATTATAAATATGATGATAGAGAATTTAAAAGTGACCATTTTTCAAATCTGCCATTTAATCAAGTTATGTTAGAATTAAAAACAGGAACAAAAACGAGATATATAATAGCTGCAGTTTCATGAAATTCACTAGAGCAAATATTTTCAAGTTGATATACACCTACATATTTAACTAGGGAAGTGTGGAAAACTATAATAGATGATTCATCTCTTCAAACTGAATGTAATAAAGAAGGTTTTAATACTATTTGAGACTCAACTACACATAACCAGACAAGGTTTTGAATAATTTCTAACCAAGAAGATAATTGTAGTACACCAGATAGCAGTATTTGAATTTGAATAAAAAGATGATCTAATTCTATAGCATCAGTGTGAAACTATGCAAATTATGGTCCTGATAATGGAGATAAAACTACTAGTTCTTTTTGATATTTATATGTTAGATAAAATAATAGAACAATAAAAAAAGACTTTTAAAAAGTCTTTTTTTATTTTACTCAAATTCTATATTCTATTTCTTTTCAAACAAAGGCTCTATCACGTCCATACTTCAAACGAGAGAGTTCTGTATAAGCTTTGGCTAACTTCATATCTCATTTAACCAAATGTGGATTAACAGGAATAAGTGAGAAAGGAGTAGTTGGCTGATTATCAACTGCTAATTTCATGACAGCTTTAAATTTATCCATATTTACAAGATCTTGATTTGAAAACACGGGAGCATAATATTTTTCCATAAATTCTCAGTCTTCTGGTCAAATCTTATAACTCATAATTGTACCTACATTACCGAAAATTGCTTGCTTAATATTTAAACTTGATTTAGTGAGTGCATCTGATTTTTCAAGTTGCCCTAAATATTGATGTCCTAATACCATACCAAGACGATATTTTCTTGCTTCAGATAAAATAGATTCAATAGCTGGAGTTATATAGTTTTGAAATTCATCTATATACATAAAGAAATCAGATCTATCTTCTTTGGCAACACTTTGCCTCCTCATAGCAGCCATTTGTATTTTAGATACAAGTATAAGCCCTAAAAGTTGAGAATTTACATCTCACAATGTTCATTTAGATAAATTAACCATTAATATTTTCTTTTCTTGCATCAAATCAAATACATCAAATGATGATTTGGTTTGTCATATTATATTCCTAATAGTACTATTGGTAATAAAACCTCAAAATTTTGCTGCAAAATAAGGTATGATTTCACCTTTTTCACGATCTCACATAGAAGCATATGTATTTGTCCACCATGCTTTAACTATTGGATTTTTAACATGTGTTATATAATTTTTTTGAAATTCATTATCTGTAAATAGTCTAACGATATCTGTTACAGCTCATCATTGCGGATGATCCATAAGAGTTAGAACACCATTTCTAAAATAATCCTGAATACGTGGTCCAAATATTTCAGCTCAAAATAATTGTATCATTATATTCATAGCATCCATAGCTACTAAATCTTTTTCTTCTTGATTCTTTGCTTCAAGTAAATTGAGTCACATAGGACGAGATGTATCTGATGGATCAAATAATATAACATCATCTGCTCTTTCTCTAGGAATAAAAGGCATAAGCTCTTTCACTAAATCTCCATGTGGATCAATAACTGCCATTCCATTTCAATTTGCTAAATCCTGACGTCACATAACTTCCATAATACTAGATTTCCCAGTCCCTGTTTGTCATATTACATAAAAATGACGGAATCTATCTTCATTTTTTATTCTTATCTCTTTTTTAACTCATCTATATATATTATGTCATATAAGAAGACCTTCTTTTGGTAAATCACTTGGAGCTTTCACTATCTTGAAATTTTGCCATTTAATTTCAGGAGTTTTGTTATATTTTATATGAGGAAAATGGAATAAAGAAGATAATTCTTCTGTATTTAATACCATTTTTTTCAGATAAAAAGGTTTACGGAAATATCTATAAATATAATTATTTATAAGTGTTTTTTTATTATGATGAATAGTACTAGAAAATTTATTAAAATCTGAAGATGAAAACTGTGTAAATCCTGAAATTATATTTGTTAACTCAGTTTCAACCATATGTTTATTATTTCAAGCTGCTATAACTCTAATAATAGTTTCGAAACCTGTTTTATCTCATTTTTCATCTACTGTCTTAGATTTTTCTTGACTCAATGCTGAAGTTTCTCAATCTTGATTTGGAGATTGTTCATCATCGTTATTTGAAATGAATATTTCTAATAATGCTCATAATATTCTAAGAGGATTCATAGAAAATCATGCTTTTTTTCATTTCATTATAGCTGTTGAAGCTTTCGAGCAATCTGCTTGCCAATCATCATCAATCGGACGAAGGAGTATTTGAATATCTGCTGATTCATCTTCTTCTAGCTTAGAAAATGCATTCGTAATATTATTAATAGGATCAGCTTCTAATTTTTGATATGTTTTAATTGGATAAAATAAATCTTTAGTAGTATTTAAATAACATCCCGTATGAAATTTTCTATCTTTGAATATATTGAGTTCTACTGTTTCTTCGATGATTGCATCTGGATAAAAACCATTAATTTGTTTTTCTATAAGATGTTTATAGTTTTTTGGAATTACTAAGAAAAAATATATATCTCACTCATGAGCAACGTATTCAAAACTAAGAATATCTTGTCATAATATTTTTTTTAATATTTTTCTTGAGTGTATACTTTTTAAAGAAGAATAGAGTTGCTCCATTAATGAAACCATCTCCTTAAAATCTTTTGTAGTATCAGATTTTTCATCTAACTGAGAGTCTTTTTTTGGCATTGTAACCTGTAAAAACGTCAAGTTTAATGTACGCTTAAAATCCTCTTTTTTTCTTAATATTTTCAAAAGAAAAAATCAAATAATAAAGAGTAGTACAAGAACTATAAATATTGAAATATAATTCATTACTGAATATATTAAAAAGTAATTTTATTTATTATATAATATTTTTAATGGAAGTGAAATTTATCGTTAAAAATAGAGAAAAATAAGTTGAAAAATTAAAAAAAAATCGTATAAAATATATAATATTTACAACAATTTTAATATGTCTAAAATTATCATCCTAGATTCTATACGTTCTATGCAAAACGTATGAGCTATATTCAGAAATGCTGACGGTGCTTGATTTAATAAAGTTATTATGACTGGTCACACTCCGCATCCTCCTAGGAATGATATTAGTAAAACTGCATTATGAGCTGAAGGATTCATTGATTGGGAATATCAAAAAGATATATTTCAAACTGTTCAAGATTATAAATCACAAGGTTATCAAGTATATAGTGTTGAGCTCGATAAAAGATCAGTCGAATATACAGAACTCTTTAAAGAAAAAGAAGAAAAAGTAGTTTTGATAATGTGAAACGAAATAAATTGAGTAAATCCAAAACTCTTAGACTTATCAGATAAAATTGTTATCATACCTATGAGGGGTCAAAAAGAATCGTTAAATGTTTCTGTGGCAGCAGGAATAGTAATGTACGCAGTCTAATAAATATATCTTTTAAATGATGGACATGTTTCAAAAAATAATATTATTTATCTCACTCTTTGTTTTTCTTTATAGTTGAGTATATGCAAATCAAAAAGTAGAAGATATATTTATAGATATAAACTCAAATTATAAATATTTATCAGAGCTACAAACATTATATGATAAAGGAATTATAAGTCCTAATATACATAATAAGTTTAAACCTTATGAGCTACTTTCACGTGAGGAATTTGTAGGTATTCTGATGGAAACAAATTGTGTACAATGTATAAAACCAGAAGTAAATTATGATTTAATTAATGAATTCAAAGATGAAGATGTCTATTATGATGTCCATAATAATTCAGATTATTTTTATTGTATCAATACAGCAGATAATCAATGATATATTCAATGATATAATCCTGGTACTACTTGTGAAAACTGAGATAGTAAAGAATGAGAAATTCCATTTTGTCCTGATAACACTATTATTTTAGAAGAAGCTCTGGCTATTGTAATGAGGGCATGAAATATACTGTCTCAAGATCAAGCGAATCAAATTGTGAATAATATAATTAATGGTGAATCTTATCCAGATTTGAGTGATGATGTAAAATCGAAAAATACGGATGATTCAGTATATGATTTTTATCCATATTTTTATAAAGCTGATAATTTCATTATTACTGAATATAATAATCTGTGAAAAAAATTAGAATATTCATTATTAGAGAAAAAAAATGAAAAATACTATCCTAAAAAATCTATAAATAGAGAAGATTTCTTAAAAATTGCTATATTTACTTTAAAAAATAGTAGTTGTTTAAGCCCTGTAAATAATGATATATCATGAGAAATTAATATTTTTGATGGTTCATGTTCTCAAAATATTGAACAATGTGAATATGAAAATGATTTTAATACAGATGAAGCTATTGATTTTATAGCTCAACTTGAAACTACTTGTTTATTATGATTTTGAGATGAAGAATCTTATAAATGGGTTATCAATAATTTATCAAAAAATATTGAAACTATCCAAACGGGTAAATATTTAGATAATATAGTTTTTTTAGATTCATGAAAGTATAAAGTAGATTTATTTATAAGTGATTTATGTTGAAATTCCACAAAAATCACAAAAAATATTTCTATATCTAGTTCAACAGAAGATATATTCTTGGCATCTATAAATAAAGAATATTTAGGAGAATTCACTCTAGATTTTACAGGAATTATAACAGGTAACACTTGAAAATATATATACAAATGGGATTTTGGAGATGGAAACACTTCTAATGAACAAAACCCTAATCATATATATTCAGAATCAGGAACTTATGATGTAATACTTACCGTTACAGATAAAAACTGAGTAGAAAAAAAAATACCTACTACTGTAAATTTTGTTGATAACGATTTTAATGCGGCAATATGAGTAGAAAATATTCAAATATGATCAACTGATTTTATTCAATTTAAAGGATTAACTAATTCTAATAATCCTAATTTAACCTATAAATGGGATTTTGGAGATGGAAATTCTTCGAATAAAAAAGATCCTCTCCAAGATTATCTTCCTTGAACTTATGAAGTTACACTAATTGTTACTGATGAAAATTGAAATCAAAAAATAGTAACAACTCTTATTAGTGTACCTAATGAAAATGGAAATTTTTCTATAAAGGCTTCCGTAGAAACAGAAGAAATTAATAATGGTTTAGAAGTAACTTTTATTCCTAATATAAATGGTTGAGTATGACCATATATATATTCTTGGGATTTATGAGATGGAAATACTTCTAATGAAGAAAAACCAAAACATGAATATAGTGAGCCTGGTATATATACAATTGAACTTACTGTTACTGATGCTTTGTGAAATACAAAAACTACTTATCTCCAAGTAATAGTCACTGATGAAAATTGAAATCAAAAAATAGTAACAACTCTTATTACTCTTCCTGATGGAGATTGAGATTTTTCTATAAATGCTTCTGTAGAAACACAAGAAATTAATAATGGTTTAGAAGCAAGTTTTACTCCTTCTATAAGTGGGTGAGTATGACCATATACATATTTTTGGGACTTATGAGATGGAAATACTTCTAATGAAGAAAAACCAAAACATGAATATAGTGAGCCTGGTATATATACAATTGAACTTACTGTTACTGATTCTGAATGAAATACTCAAACTACTTTTACACAAGTAATGGTTTCTAGTCCGAGTATTGATACTCAAATTATAACTTCTCCTGACATTGAGAATACAGGCACATTTACATTTATATGAGATATAGAATGATGAGTATGACCATATACCTACTCTTGGGATTTATGAGATGGAAATACTTCTAATCTAGAGGAACCAAATCATTCTTATCAGGAAAATTGAACTTACACGGTTACTTTAATTACGGTAGATGCTAATTGATTAATTTCTACTGCTATAACAACGGTTGTAGTTATAGCAAATACAAATGAACATTTTAATATTGAATTATCTTGATCTCCATTATCTTGACCAGGACCATTAAACTCAAAATTATTAGTTGAAATACAATGAGGGACATGACCCTTTGAATATAAATGGGATTTTGCTGATTGATCAACTTGAGTGGGGAGGAATATATCTCACACTTTTTCAGAACAGTGAACCTATGAAGTTATAGTGAGTGTAACTGACGCAAATTGAGTAATAAAAACAGAAACTATAATTATTAATGTTGGACCTATCAGTTCAGAAATTGATAGCGATAAAGATGGTATTCTTGATAGAAATGATAAATGCCCATCTATAAAATGAAAAGGGGAGAATGAAGGATGTCCTATATTTGAACAAACTTGTAATAATGATGCTGATTGTAATGAAAATTCACTCTGTTGAAAAAACTCAAAAGGATTATCTACTTGTATAGCTGTTGCAGTAAAAAATAATTGTGAATATAATGGTAACTCTACAGTATTTTGAAATATAATATGTAACACTTGTCCTTGTCAAAATACTCTAGATTTTAATGCTTCATTACGTAATTGTGATGTAGTATTTCCAGCAATTACTTCACCTGATTGATCAGAAATTTATAGTAAATGAAATTATTATCAAATAAAAAAATAAGCCTCACAGCTTATTTTTTTATTTTCTAAAACTTTCTAATATTTCACGTGCAACGTCTTTTCAACCAAGACCAAATGCAATTCAACCAGCGAATGTTAACATAGCTACAAACCCTGTTAAAATGACTGTAATGATATCACTAGCAATACCGACCTTATCTAAAACAACCATCAAAGTAAAAAATAACATAATTACCTTAGCTCCTGAAGCAATAATTTTAGCTGTTTTTTGTTTTGTTAAATTTAAAGTTTGATAAATAACATCATAAATAAAGTTAGCAAAACGTACTCAAAAAAACATTATTACTATCCCAATGAATAAACTTGGAAGGTAGGTTAATAGATCTCAAAGAAATTTTTCTACCTCATCAATTCCAATAGCAACAATTGAAAAACGAAAGAATACTAAAAATATATAATATCCCATAGCTTTCCCAAAAATTTCATCAAGTTTTACTCTTTGAGAGAATTTTTTCTTTTTTTCTACAGTTTTACTTTCTTTTGCCTTTTCTTCGTCTGGATTTTCAGGAATATGAGCAATATCTTCAAAATCAATAGTTAATCTATCAATTAATTCAATAAGTTTAAACTTTTTAAATGCGTACAGTATGATTTTATAGGATATTACAGAAGCAAATATTCAAATGATGAGTAATATTAACGCTCATAATACCTTTGGTGCATAAAATTCTGCACTGGCAAGTACAGAAGTATAAATTCCATTAACAAAACTAGAGTAATCAAAATTGAGCATATTTATTATAAAAAAATAACATACTATTAGTTTAACATACTTTTATTAAAATCAAAAATTTATTTGACTTTAACAGAGATAATATTATACTCCCTCATGCATATTTTTCATGCGGGGGTAACATAATAGAGTGAGTGTACTGAGGCTTCAACCCTCGGGTGTGCGAGTTCAAACCTCGTCCCCCGCTCCAATTTAAAATATGTAGCAAAAAAGACAAAGTCGCTTCTAGGCTTTGTCTTTTTTGTGATTGAAAACTATAACTAATAAAATTTGGATATTATCTTGATTTAATACTAAATATTAATATAATCAAGCCAAATTTAGGTGAGTTTTTCACATTTTATATATGATAATATAAGAATTATGGCAAATAGTCACGGACTGAAATCGAATATAGTAAAAAAACAAGCTGCTGCAAGAAAACTTGCAAAAGGGAAAAAGAAAGGGGATCATTCAGTATATATTGGAAATGAAAATGCTCAAACAAGAAAAAATCAATCATATAAAGCTAGAACTCATTACCTTCAAAATAAAGAGAAATTTCCTAAAAAGAGACTAAAAACTAAAAATATTGAAGCACTTATGGAACAAGGTATAATTGATGATAGAGGTTTCTTTAGAACAGGGAAAAAGAAAAACTTCATTACTAAATCAATGGTAGATGGAAAAGGTTTCGATTTTTACGGAATGCCTAGAGCAAAATAATTTTTTCTAAAAGTACTTATTAGAGTACTTTTTTTTATTGAATTAAATTTATTTGACAATATTATTTTTATATGTAAAGTCTTCCTACTTTTTAAAAGTGATTTATAAGATGCCAAATTTAGATTTTATAAATTTAATCAAACAAACCGAGGCTAGAACCCTCAACGGAGAAAAATATGAATATTCTTAAATATATTCTTAGAGGAACAATCGTATATTTAACATTAACTCTCACAGCTTGTGGAGGAGGTGATGATAAAACAACTTATGTTGATGTACCAGTTCCAGGTCCAGAAACAACAATTATTGAGACAGTAGAAGTTGAAAAACAACCTTATAAATTTTCAGCTTCGTTAAGTTCTTTTGGCTTTGCTGCTCAAGATGATTTACCAGTGGTTATAAATGATGGAGAAAAACCTGAAAATATTCATCTTAGATATGTTGAAGCTACTTTTCGATATCTAGATGAAAATAATCGTTGGTTAAAACCTACAACTGTTGAGGTCAATCTAGATCAAGACACATTTACTGTAAATTTATATGAATCAGGTAATTATGCTGTTTATATACGGGCTAGTCATGATTCTGATAATGGAGTTGATGATCATTCAGAATCGTTTTATACAAATATTATCGTTGATATTCAAGATGATAAACATGTAAATGCTGTTCTGTTACCATTTATATCAGAAGAAGAGTATACTGATATACAATTAACTGGTGAACGTACAGCAACTGTTTTTGATTATATGGTTCACGGTGATAAAATATGTTATAAATCTGAAAATAATTACTTTTATAATATGTTTTATTTGAGAGAAGATTCTCAATATGATTCATTTAGACTGCTTTGTAATACAGAAGCTACTTTAACAAAAATGCAACTAGGCATGACTGATGAAGTTATATTTTCATTACCTAATGAAAATTATGATTATATCGACTATCCTGGTTCAAGTGACATTAATTTAGACTTCGCGTTAAGTATCGGTAATAATTATATTAATTATAAAGTCAAAGAATCTGAAAATACAGATTCTCTAAATATTAAAATTAATTCATTAACTATTGATACAAGTGCTGAACAACAAGTCATTTATGGAATTGTAAATAGTACAAAATATATTGTTGAACATCCGGAATTTTATGTTCCAGATACAAACGAAGTTATTTTAACGGCTATTTACGGATCAATTAACGTAGATGATATTTGTTTAAATAAAGAAACATTTAGAGTTAATGGGGAAGATGTTGCATACGATTACTATTCTAGTGATCTGAATGCTTACTGTTTCAAACCCACTGGCTTAGAAGGTCAAAATGTGAGATTAGATATTTTCCCAAGAACTGAACTTGATACTTGGAGAGGATGGATATTTGAATCTGACGAAGTAGGCTTAAAAATTGTTTATGCAAAAGGACATAGTCCTTATACAAATTCAAACGGAGAAAACCCCGTTATAGAATGGACTGCTCCATAATTTTATATTAAATGATTAAAAACCTCGCGTGCGGGGTTTTTTTATTTGTTATATTTTATAGAATATAATTATTTTTAAAATTAAATTAGTATTAAATATAATATTTTATTTGACATATATACTATTATATTTATAGTTAGAATAGTTATAAGTATCCTACTTATTTAACTCAAATACCAAAATAAACGAGGTTAGGTTATACCTCAGGAGATATATATGAAACAGATATACCCTTTATTAGTAGCTGTAATTTTTTCTATAACATTAGCTGCTTGTGGTGGTGGTGGTGGTAGTGAAGGTAGTTCAACAACTCCGACACCGACACCAACTCCAACCCCTCAACCAGCAGATCCTACTGCTACAGTAAGTTTTACTGCAAGTTCTGGAGAAACTAATACTGATGTATTGTTTGCTAATTTAACTGGTAGTGAAAACATTGATTCATTGACGTTTGAACTCAATGGTATTACTGGATATGTTGTAATAAATGGTCAAAACGTATTAATTGAAAATAATTCTGTTGATGTATCATCGTATGCATCAAAAGACTTTCAATTAATATTAAATCATGATACTGCTGGAACCTATAATATAGCTATAACAGGCTTTACAGTAGGTGCTAAAAGTTATAATTTGACTGATAATCAAGATATTACTTTTACAGCTCCACCTACTGTAACTGGACGATTAAGTTTAACCCTTCAAGCTGCAGCAACTGGTATTCTTGTTGGAAATACCGATCAAAGTACTCCTCAAGAAATTGAAAAAGGATCCGTAAGTGAATTTTTACTTCGTGATTTACAATCTGAAATTTTTACCTATACACCTGGTGTTGAAGGTAAAAGTTTACATAGTACTGTAAACTTGAGTCTAATTGACGGCCAAGAAAAACTCATTTATGAAGTGGGTAATTACATTATTAAGGTATCAGGAGTTGCAAATATTAACGGTGAAGACAAAATCTTTTCATCTACACGAAAAGCTAGCGTAACTCAAGGAGGTTCTATAAGTGTAGGTTTTGCCTTAACTGCAGAATCTGTAACTTCGCAACAAGTTGATGATATGGCTAATTATGACTCAACATTTGTTGATGGTGATACTAAAAATATCACATTATCTGATATTATGCCTGCTGGGAATTGTTTCATGAGCTTTAAACAAGATAACTTTCTATTAGGAGTTAATTCTAATTTAGATATACAATTAGTCTTACTTTGTTTATCTGGTAGTGAAACTTTCCTAGGCTTACAACTCGACGTAGATAAGTATGTTCAAGTAACATTTAATTCAGATTCAATGGCTGACCCTGTTGTATATGATGTAAATGACACTGTAAGAGCATATGAAATCTATACTCCTTTAAATAAAGGAAGTTCAGTTATAAACGTATCATTTGGTAACGTTTCATATTCTGATGATTTATTAAATATTTATATAAAAGAGCCCTCTGTAAGTAATACTCCTGTGTACTCACCGGATATGCCTATAGAAGGGATTCATTTACCTATAACTATTGTTGAATAATATCAACAGAAACTTTCAAAAGCCTACTTAAAAGTAGGCTTTTTTATTTGTGAAAAATTTTATTTAAAATATAATTAATAAAATTATTATTTATACAGACGACATGCAAAGAATTTACTTAGAAAATACTGATTTATCTCAAGAAAAAATTACACTCAAAGATAAAGAATTAGTTCATCAGTTAACAAAAGTTCTCAGGGTCAGAATCTGAGAAAATATTTATTTATTTGATGGAATCAATAACTCTGATGTTTTATTTAAAATAATAGAATTATGAAAAAGAGAAATTTCTCTAGAAAGAATCTCTCAAAATGATAATAACTCAGAAATAAATTTCAAACTATCTCTTTACAATGCTATTCCTAATAAGTTAGAAAAAATCGAGTATATTATTCAAAAGGGAACTGAAATAGGGTTTACAAAGTTTAATTTTTTTAGAACAGATAGAAGTCAAAAACTTGTTATCTCTGAGAATAAGATGATTCGTTTAGAAAAAATTATTACCGAAGCTACAGAACAATCAGGGAGGGCAGTTATTCCTGAAATAAATATTCTAGATAATTTTGATATTAGTAATTTACCTGATGGAAAAAATATATTTTTTCATACTCAAAATGAAAATTCTTCGGATTTAAAAAATCTATCAAAAAACTCTTGAGATATTATTAATTTATTTGTAGGACCAGAAGGTGGTTGGTCAAATAGAGAAGTTGATATATTAGAAAAAAATACTACTAGAATACATTTAGGAAACAGAATTCTCAGAACAGAGACTACTTGAATAGTTACTGGATTTTATATAATTCAAAGCTAAAAAAAAAGAAAAGATATTATCTTTTCTTTTTTTCTTCTCATTTCTCACGCTGTTCTTGTTTTATTTTATTTTGTTCTTGTTGAATTACTTTATCTATTGCGATATGTAACATCCAAAACAAATCAGATGTTTCAATATTATCTTTTATAAAATCATTTAATACTCTTCTATCTAAGGTAGTAGATTTATTCATAAATTTAATTTTTATAGATTCACGAAGTTTAATTTTTACTGGAACACGTTTATATTCCTCTTTAAACTTGGGTGTAGTATCATCCAAATTTGCATCTTTTATAGGAACTTCAACTCTTACTGTTAATGTATAAGGAAGGATTTTTTTATCTCCAAATAAATCATGAAAAGATATTTTTGGTTTTCTTTCAAAAATTTGCTGATATTTTTGATACATATTTTTGATATAAAAAGGATACTCTATACCAGTATATTGCATAATATCGCTTTCTTCTTTTAGAATTTTTTTTATTTTACTATCAATTTCAGTTTTCTTTAATTCAGTTTCACGTATTAGTACTCATTCTTTATCAATATTTTCTGACTGTGTTGCTAATGTCTTACTGAATGCTTTATATCTTGTTGCTATACCTTGACGTGTTAGATCATAAAACAAATGTTTCATATATTTTAGATTATTCACAGGAATATCTAAATGTTCAGACAAATATTTAGCTTTTATTGCACTTTTTTCAATTGCACATTGTTCCTCCTGTGTACGTCTAAACTGTATTAATTTATATTCAGCTTCTTCTCTTAAACAATCTAATAAAGAAGGTAAATTTATTTCATATTTTCATAATACTGAATAAGTCACTTTCTTAATAGTACTTTCTTTCAACTCTTTTTTACTATTTAATATCATTTTAATAATTGATTCTACATATTTATCAAAACTAATATCCTTATATTTACCTTTGTTTCTATTAACTAGGTTTTCAATAGATATCAAGAATATATTAATTGTTCTTTTAATATCATCTTCTTCTATACATAATGGATCGTTGTCTATTTCTTTGAGATCTTTTTTATCTAATGAAGTACTTACTGTCTTTTTTACGACTTTTCTTTGAGATACTACTTGAGAATTTTCCTTAGTAGATAAATCCATATGATCTGGATTCATATGGTTGTTTTGTTTATCTGATGATGTGTTATTAATTACATTCATAATAAAATTTTATTTATATTTTGTTTCTATTTTTGAAATTAATTTATTTTTCTTCAACTTTCAAAGTAACATTTTTTTCTATATTATACTTAGCATTTACAGATTTTGTCTTTCATGTTATTTTTATAAAAGCTGTGTAGATCATATAAACATACGGCATTTTATAGACTGGCTGAGTATGAATGTATCCAATTCAATATATTGATATAATTACGAATAAATATAATAAGCCATAACTAAGGCTAGTAAATTTAATAAATAGGACAGTTATAATAAATAATAATGATATTACAATCCCGTTACGAATATGTGTTGAATACTTATTTTCTTTTAGAAATACATAAAATAAATTTAACAAGGGAATATATATAGAAAATTTTGGTAATTTCAAATCTGGAAGAGATAATATTTTATCATTTCCAAAATCTGATAATATTTTATTTTCTTCTTTTATTTCTGCTTGATATTTATGAACAGCTTGTAAATCATTTCATTTAATATAATTTTTGAAATATCTACATAGAGCATGTGTATATTGAAACTTATATTCTGGAGAAAAAATACTTGAAAAACGAATTTGAATAATGTTTCATGTAGTAAATAAGTTTAACCCTATAAATACAACGTAAACTGTATATATAAGAGTGATAAACATAACTATATCATTATATCAAAAGTTATATAATAATATCAATATAACTGTGAGAAAGAGAGTTAATCTTGAACCATGAGTTATATGTAAATTTTTCTTATGTTTTGGCGCTAAATAAAAACTAAAAAATGGAATATATGATAATAATATATCCAATTTATCTCTTTCGCTTAAATCCGTAGATTCATTATTAATATTTATAATATTTTGAAACTTTGAAACTTTAATTATTTCTCAGATAGCAAACGTATTTCATTTACTTGCTCTGAAGACTCAAAATAATAATATTCATAATAAAATAATACATAAAACAGATGCAATTATGTAATTAAGAGCAAAGCTTCATATATTTATACTTGTTCAGATTCAATAAGATATGAATACTATATAACTCAGTAAAAACCCTAAGTGAATCATAAGAGCTGACTTAGTGTGTTGTTTTATAAATTTATTGCTTAACAAAGGGTTAGTTTTGTTAAATAAAAACATCCCTGATACAAAAATCATGAAATATGCACTAATAGCATTTCAGATTATTTTAGAATTTTGTTCTTTTTCTAACATTTTCTCGATTTTTTACTTTATATTTTGCTTTTCTTAGGTATTATATCAGAAATTATATTTATAAACAAATTATTAATGAAATTATCAGATGTTAAATTTTACAAATCTGTGGGATTAGAAACGAGTGAAATTATGTTCGACATGAAATCAGAGGTGGTTTTTGTATGAAGATCTAATGTATGAAAATCGAGTATTATGAATGCTTTATTTGAAAAGAAAGACCTTGTGAAAACAAGTTCTCGTCCTGGGAAGACAAAACTAGCCAACATATTTACCGTTGCTAATAAATATTATATGACAGATCTACCAGGGTATGGTTTTGCTAAATTAGGTAAAAATCTAAAAGAAGCTCTTGATGGTCTTATATCTTGGTATTTAGAAGAAAGAACTACTCATTTAAAAAAAGTAGTTATTCTTATAGATTCTAAAATCGGTGCTCAACAAACTGATATAGATATGTATAAATATCTATTAGAATTAGAGCTACCTCTTACTATTGTTTTATCAAAAATAGATAAGATTTGAAAAAATGAATTAAATAAAAGTTTAGCTCATGCTCGTGAGGTATTCTTTGGTCAAGAAATCATACCAGTTTCTTCAACTAAAAAATTATGAATAAGTGAATTAGCAAAATCTATTAAAATTGCCTTACTTGGATAAGAAATCACTATGTTTAAAAAACAACAAAATCCTATAGTTGAATTAACTTTTGTAGTTATACTGCTAATGTTATTTTTCTATGTATTAGTAGTAGGGGCATCTTTACTGATACCTTTCATAATTGCTGTATTATTTTCATTTGCAATTATATGACTCTCAAATTTTTATAAAAAATTCCGTGTAGGGGTTTTTCTATCATATTTATTTTCCATTGGAACATACATATTTATATTTTGGCTCATCTGAAAAATGATTGGTTCAAATGTAACTGATTTAGTAGACTTATTACCTCAATATCAAACAAAAGTCTTAACTATTGTCTCTAATATATTTGAAACTCTAAAAATACCTCAACCAACGAGTATTAATCAAGTTATTTCAGAAATAAATTTACAATGAATATTTACTTCATTTGTATGAGGAGTAACAACGATTTTTAGTAAAACATGAATTATACTTTTCTATGTTTTATTCATATTGTTAGAATCTAGGCATTTTAAGGAAAAACTTCCTTTAATGTTTACCGATGACGGGAAGAGATCTCAAATAGTAGGGATATTTGAAAAAATTAAAAAAGATATAAAATCTTATTTTGTTATTAAAACTCTTGTGAGTTCGGTAACAGCTGTATTAAGTTTTTGTGTAATGATTGTGTTTGGTCTTGATTTTCCTATATTCTGGGCTTTCTTAATATTCTTCTTGAATTTTATCCCAAGTGTAGGTTCAATTATTGCTGTATCATTCCCAATCTTACTTACTCTTATTCAATTTGAATCATACTATCCTTTCTTATTTATATCATCAGGTCTTATTGGTATACAAATATTAATGTGAAATATTATAGAGCCGAGATTTATGGGTAATAAACTCAATCTATCACCACTTGTAATTATTATTGCATTAGGTTTTTGGGGAACAATTTGGTGAGTAGTTGGTATGTTACTATCTGTACCAATAATGGTCATCATAAATATTATCCTTTCTAAATTTCCTTCTACTCGTTCTATAGCAATTTTACTTTCTGAAAAAGGTGAATTACAAGTAGATAATGAAGCAGAAGTAATGCAAAATAGAAAGAAACTATTCAACTCAGTAAAAAGTAAACTAACTACAAACCCTAAAGATAAAAAAAACATAAAATAATAAATTAAAAATGAAAAAAGTTTTAACAGGAATAAAACCCACTTGAAATGGTATGCACTTAGGAAATTATCTAGGAGCATTTAGACCATTTCTTAATTTAGCCGAATGAAAAGATGCATATATTTTTATCGCAGATTATCATTCTCTTACATCTGTTCATAATGGTGAAATTCTCAGAAATAATAAACAAAGACTACTCGCAGAATATTTTTCTTTATTACCTAAAAATACTCCTGTAACAGTTTTTGAACAATCTAAAATTAGAAGAATTAATGATATCACTTGGATTCTATCAAGTGTTACACCATATTCTTTGATGCTCAGGGCTCATAGCTTCAAAGATGCTCAAAATAAAAATTCTGATATTAATATGGCTGTATTTAATTATCCAATATTAATGGCTGCAGATATTATTTCATATGATACTCATCTGGTTCCAGTAGGAAAAGATCAAAAGCAACATTTAGAATTTGCTCGTGATATTGCAGGAAATTTTAATAAAACCTATAAAACAGATTTCTTTAAACTCCCAGAACCTATCATTTCTGAAGAACTTATGACTATTCCATGAATCGATGGGAGAAAAATGTCTAAAAGTTATGATAATTTCATCGGAATATTTGATTCAGAAAAAATTCTGAAGAAAAAAATCATGTCAATTGTAACAGGAAGTGAAGGATTAGAAGAATCTAAAAATCCTGAAACATGTAATGTATTTGCTCTGATTAAATTCTTTGCGAATATTGATCAACAAAATGATATAGCAGCTAAATACATAGCAGGGAACTATGGTTATGGTCATGCTAAACTCGAACTTCTTTCAATACTTCTTGATTACTTTTCTGAAGCAAGAATAAAATTTGAAGAATACATGGAAAATCCAGAATTGATTTCAAAAAGAATAGAGGAATGAAATGCTAAAGCAAATACTCTGGCTGATAAAAAGTATGCTGAACTTATGAAAATTGTAGGTTTAGATTAATAATATTAATAATAAAAACTATGTCTAAAAAAATAACTATAGAAATCGATGCTAAATATCAAGATGATCTTGATATGATTAAAGCTATGTTTCCAGATGAGGAAGGGAAATTGGTAACTGATAACGGTGAAATCATAGAAGAACTTATTGAAAGTTTCTTAGTATTCTTAGAACAACAACAAAAAGCAGTGGCCGAACAGGAAAATACTGAAGGAGGGCATGTACATGGAGAACATTGTAATCATTAAGAAATAATTAAAAGAACGAATCTTAGGATTCGTTCTTTTTAACATTTTATTTCTACTGTATCTCATAATTCTGGAATTAAAACAGTTACGTTTCTTTTTGTTTGTAAAATTTTTTCCAAAATATCTACTTTTACCTCTTCTCTTTTACTTCAACCATGATTTAAAACAATCGTAGCATTTCTTGCTAGTTTATTTTTATCTTTTAAATCTTGAATATACATGAGAACTTCTTCATGATCCAAATGACCAGAAAAACCTTTATTATCTACTATTTTACATATTGGTTGAATCTCTTCATTTGTTTCAGAAGCTAAATAAACAGGAAGATTTTGTTTAATTCTTCATCCTGGTGAATTTGGTGGACAATATCAGGTAAATAATATAGTAGATTTAGGATTCTTAAGATTTTCAAATAAATGTCTTTGAATGAAACCTCATGTACACATACCAGAAGCAGAAATTATAATTTCTTTTCTATTTCTTCTTTTCGGTGTATAAAGTGATTCAAATTCTTCACCATTATTAATCTCTTGTATAACAACACGTCCAAATATTTTTTCTTGTTCATCGGGATCTAATAATTTATATTTCCATGGGAGATTAGCCATATAAATATTTGTTATCTTTGATCACAGAGGAGAATTTAAAACAATATTCCAAAAAACTGGAGAGGTTGTTTTAAGTCTATGAATTTCTACTTTAAATCACTTAATATTATCTTGAAGCATTATTGCTGCTGGAGATACTTTATCTTCAATTTCATTATATTGTTCTTTAAACGTTGCTAGATTTTCGTCATATTCTTTTAATTTTTTAATATCTCACAAATTATATTCCATAGTTTCAAGTAATAATATCGCTATTTCCTGAGTTCTTTGCATAGAAAATGCAGGAATTATAACCTTTCCTTCAGCTTGATTTATCGTATCCATAAATTTTCATTCTTCTTGAGCTCTGTTTGGATGATTTCTTCAAGCATATGTTGTTTCTATTTGAAGAAAATCTAATACATATGGAGAACTATCGGGAGTACCTGAAATATTAGGATCTTTAATTCTTCATAAATCTCAAGAAAATAAGAAATTTTTATGTTCTATAGCTTTTTTTGCAAATATATCCAGAGGATTCTTTTTCTTTGAAGGTTTTTCTAAAATTTTATTTACTTTTTCAGTTACTACAGTAAATAAAGCCTGAGCACTTCATTCTATATGTCCAGCATCTATAAGTTGTAACTGTAATGATTTCATATGATTTTGATTTTTTTCAGTTCCTGTTTTTACTTTTATTTGAAATAATCCTTTCAATTTTCCTAATAATATAGAAGGATATTTAATATCATATAATTCTGTTTTTTCTGATTCAATTATATTTTCTAAATCTTCTTCGGTTTTAATTCACTTACTTACTAATTGATCACTATATTTTTTATGTAATTCAGGCCCTTCTTCAGGGAGAGTTTTATCTAATAAATCTAACATTTTTTTAGATTCTTCATATTTATTATCTATCAATTCATTTTCTCTTCTAATTTTTGTATTTTCTATTTCTGCTAATTTTGTATTCTTAATTCTTTCATTAATTGCATTCATAAATTTATGAAATACAGGAGAATCTATATAAATAGCTTCATTCGATCAATCATACACAACTTTAATCAATTTTTTAAAATTTTTCTTCAGAATATTCATCAATAAAATATGTGTTATTTAAATCTGTAGATTCTTTATAATCTAATACTTTAATCAATTTCATTGTATCTGCTAAATCTGTTCTATCATATAATACAACAGGAATTTCATTATATTTTTTTTGTAAGTCTTCATGACTAAATACTCCATATGCAACTTGAAATGCTTCAGCTTTTTTGAGAATTTCTACCATGTCATAATTTTCACCAAAAAATTTAACTAAGTTAGATTTTATTAAATTTTTATCTTCTTTTGATAAATTATTATTTTTTAAATTTTTATCTGCTTCAATTGCATATATAAATTTACTTGCCTTTTCTTTTACTTTTTTAAAATTACTTATAGCCATTTCATGCTCTTCTTCCATAATTTTTATATAATCTTCGAGCATGACATATATTTTTTGAGCTGTTATAGATGTCATGTAAATAGGCTTATCATAACCATTTTTTACAAGTAAAGGTACTCTTCAAGCATGATCTAAATGAGCATGTGTCAAAACCATACAATTTGTATCTAGAGCTTTTTGATCTACAGATGAATTTGCAAACTCATCATTTCTTCAACCTTGAAACATTCAATAATCAATCAAAACTGAAATATTTTTTAACTCAGATTTAAAAGTCGCAATTGTTGCACTTCAAGTAAGTGTTAAATATTCTGGATCTTCATAATTTTTATGTTCAATTCATCATAGGTATTCAATTTGAGCAATAGTCATCTTATTTAGTTTTAAATAATAATTTATTGTAAATTACAAAGTAAATATTAATATAATATTTATTAATGTCAAATATTTATTTCTATATTTTAAAACCAATACAAAACCCGTTAACGCATAGCGTAACGGGTTTTAATTATACGAAATTATTACTTTTGCTTATTTAAATAACCTTGAATAAGATTATCAAATTTGCTAAAATCCTTTTGGGTGCGGTCAGCTTTACTTACCATATAAAAAGTTCCATGAGAGGAATCTTTACGAAGTATAACTGTCTCTTTTTCATAATCTATAGTAGCAAATATGTGTTCATATAAAGTATGGATATCTACTAAGTTAATATATTCTTTCTTATATATTAACAAAAAGGATAAGCAGTATTCAAAGAAATTTTTCTTTCTAAAAACAGAAGAAAAAAAATCTTGAATTGATTTCTTATCTTTATATTCTTGAGTAAGAATAACTCCTGGTTTTAAATCCTTCATTTGAACCTTACGAGCTTGTAAATCTGGCATTGCTTCAGGAGTAAAATGGTTTGTTATAGGATGTTTTAACGTAGGTATTCGAGCAACTCTTTGTTCCTTACCTTCATAAGAAGACATATTATAACCTCAATTTTTTTGTTTAGAGAATGTAATTATCTATCTTTTTTTAAAAAAGTCAACTATAATATTTCCTTGTAATAAATTAATAATTAAGTATTATATACATAATATATACTTTAAATATACTCGTGAGATTTAAAACTTCTAAAAAAACCTATATTCATGTTGATTGTGATAGCTTTTTTGCGAGTTGTGAGATAATGAGAAACCCTAAATTAAAAGAGAGTTATGTTTGTGTTGGCTGAGATATAATCGTTGCTTGTTGCTATAAATCTAAAGCTGTTGGTATTGGTGTAGGTACACCTGTATGGGAGGCAAAAAGAATATTAAAAGATAAATGAGTTTTTCTTTGAACAGATATATCTTTTTATACAAAAGTATCAGAACATCTCATGGAATTACTCAGACAAGAAACCCTTTATATAGAGGGATTTTCTATAGATGAAGCTTTTTGTGAGATTTCTGGAATTCCGAAATATTTTAAAATTTCTACATTTAAATTTGCTAAAAATTTACAAAATAAAATACTAAAAGAAATAGGTATTCCTGTGAGTATATGAATAGCAAATACTCGTATAAAATCTAAAATATTCTCAACAGTAAAAAAACCCTTTGGAATATTTTATCCTGACGTTCTCGAAGAGAAAAATATTTTTGAAAAATTACCTCTCAAACGCATCCCTTTTGTAGGAAAATCTTCCCAAAATAAATTAGCTTATAAATCTAAATCTATACTTGATTTTTTACATCTCTGATTTTGGCAAATAAAAAAAGAGCTCTGAAAAACATGAGCAAATCTCTGGATGGAACTTATGGGAATAGATGTATATATAGTGAAAAAATCAAAACAAATTAAAAGTATTTCCAGAACTCGTAGTTTTAATCATCGTATTACAACCAATAAAGAGTTTTTACGTGAACAGATTTTAATTAATTTTGAACGTGCCTTTGAGGTATTATATGATAATAATTTAGAGATTGCAGAAGTTGGAATCATGTTTCGTGATAAGTCTTTTAAACAAGAATATATTTTTATTAAGATTCCAGAATATAGTAATAACCATGCTGAAATATTACAAAAAATTATTCTATGATTTGAAACACTCTATTCTCAAGAAAGGCAATGTCGTTCTACTGGAATATTTTTCCATAAACTCAGAAGTTATCTCCCAAAACAAAGATCTCTTTTTGATCCAATTCTCAGAAATAAGGATCAAAATTATGAACTTACAAAAAAAATCCAAGAAATAAATAAATCTCTCGGGTCTCATAAAATTACCTTTTGAACTAGTTTATTAGGGAAGTGAGAACAAGTTGTTCAACATTTAAGGTCGTAAAAAAAGGGAGAATAAATTCTCCTCTTAGTTAGATTAATATCAATAGCCTTATTTACAAAGATTTTTTGATATTAAGATTCATTCTATCTTGATGATTATTTTTTTTAAATATAGATAATATCTTTTTACATAATTCAATATGTTGATCAAATATATCTGTATCTTCATCAAATAACGTAAATTTAGAATTATGAAATTTTATAGAATCAAATTCCTCATAAATCCGTCCATGCATTTTAAATGGATCAAAAGAAAAAGATAAAAACACTTCACCAGTAAGAGTTTCAGAAAGTGTAATATCTTCAAGATATTTATAGCTATTTCTGTCATCATCTAGATCATCTGGATCAAGAGGATAAAATTTTTCACATACTAATAGATCCTGAGTGATAAAATGTTCTATGTAAATAGTAAACATATTACATAGAAATCTTACTTCATTTTCTTTTACCCGTAATTCAAATTTTGTCACTTTTATTTTCCTCATTATAGATAGATATACTTTATACAAAATAAATATATTCTGTCAAAATCTTATCTAGTTTCTTTTGTATTTCAATAAAAAACAACTATAATCTAAGCGAAAATTATTTTCGAACTATTTTGGAGTAAATGATGAAATATTTTTGTATTTTTCTTGATTATAGAGAGGAGTATAAAAATATTTCATTATTCGAAAAATAAGGAAAAATAATTTTCTGGAACACATTATTTTTTATAAATACAGTTTATGAACGGAATTTCTGATAGAAATGCAGCAAGTATGGTGAGTTTGAAAAAAACTTATACGATTGGTGGAGAAGAAATCACATTAGAAACAGGGAAGTTAGGACTCCTTATTAATGGTGCAGTTACTATTTCTGATACAAATGATAATATTTTATTTGTAACAACTGGTTTCAAAACAAAAGGATTAAATGAAAACGCGAGTTTTTTCCCATTAGTGGTTGATTATCAAGAAAAATTTTACGCAACTGGTAAAATCGGTGGGAATAGATTTCAAAGAAGAGAAGGGAGACCTAGTGATTCGGCTACTTTGACGGCAAGACTTATAGATAGACCTATTAGACCAATGTTTCCTAAAGGAATCGTAAATGATACGCAAGTTATCTGTACAGTCTTATCTTCAAATAGTGAAAAAGAACTTGGTTTTTGGGGTATAATTGGTGCGAGTTTAGGATTACAAATGTGAGGAGCTCCTTTTGAATGACCTGTATCATCTTGTAATATTTCAGTAATGAATGATGGAAGTTATATCTTCAATCCAACTATTGAACAAGAAAAAGAATCAAAATTAAACTTATTAACGGCTGGTACAGTAGACGCTATCACTATGATTGAAGCTGGATGACAAGAAGTGAGTGATGAACTTATGGTAGAAGCTATTGAATATTCTCATAATC
Source organism: Candidatus Altimarinota bacterium (assembly GCA_034111025.1). GTDB lineage: Bacteria > Patescibacteriota > Gracilibacteria > BD1-5 > UBA6164 > CAJXJP01. The sequence continues at coordinate 26,680 of JAWUYB010000016.1, forward strand.
TAATCAAAGAAATTTGTGCTATACAAGATGATTTTGTAAAAGAATATGAAGCAAGGTTTGGTATTACTAAACATAAAGCAACTCTAAATACTTCAGATGAAAGTTTATATAATATTGTAAAAGAATTTCTTACAGAAGAAGCCATGTCTTGTTTATATAACAAATCAAAAATCGATTTTCAAGATGAATTAGATAATCTAGATGTAATAGTTACGCAATATCTAACTGAACTTGGTCATATTTCTGATGAAGTAAATGAAAATATAGTACAAATCAAAGCATCTGAAGTAGGAAATCTCGTATACAAAAGAGTAAAAGAAACAATGAGAAAAAATATCCTTGAAAAAGGTGAAAGACTTGATGGAAGAAAACCAACTGAAGTCAGAGAAGTTTGTTCAGAAGTAGGATTACTTCCTAGAACTCATGGTTCAGCATTATTTAGAAGAGGGATGACTCAATCACTAAGTATTGCTACTCTTGGAGGTCCAGATGATGAAATGACGATTGATGGAATGATGCCAGAAGATACAAAAAGATATATCCACCACTATAACTTCCCACCATATTCAGTCGGTGAAGTGAGAATGATGAGAGGTGTTTGAAGAAGAGAAATTGGTCATGGAGCACTAGCTGAGAGAGCACTTCTACCAGTTATACCAAGTGAAGAAGAATTCCCATATGTTATGAGAGTTGTATCTGAAATCACGACATGTAATGGTTCAAGTTCAATGGCTTCTATTTGTGGTTCAACTCTGAGTCTTATGAATGCAGGTGTACCAATCAAAACTCCAGTAGGAGGTGTCGCAATGGGTATGATCTATGATGAAGACACAGGTAAATATGTTATTTTATCAGATATACAAGCGCAAGAAGATTTCTTAGGAGATATGGATTTCAAAGTAGCAAGAACAAAAAATGGTATTACTGCTATGCAACTTGATGTAAAAATCAAAGGATTAAAAATGGAAATTTTTAAAGAAGGTTTTGCTCAATCTCATGGTGCTATCGAATATATTCTTGAAAATATGTTAAAAGCTCAACCTGAAGTTGCTACTGAATTATCTAAATATGCTCCTTTGATTATGAATATGCAAATCAAAGAAAATGATATTAGAGTAGTTATTGGAAAATGATGAGCTAATGTTCAAAGAATGGAAAAAGAATACGGTGTAAAAGTTTCAATTGCTGATGACGGTATGACAACTATTACAGCTGATAATCAAGAAGGTGGAAAAAAAGCAATTGCTGATATTGAAGCATTATTATGGAATCCATCTGAAGGTGAAAATTATACAGGTGAAGTTATAAAAATTATCGATGGTGTTGGTGCTATCGTGAGTTTTAAAAACACATCTGGTATGATCCATATATCTAAACTTTCTCCTCTAAGAGCTACAAGTGTAGAAGAATATGTCAAAATGGGTGACAGTGTAGATTTCACTGTTATTCAAGTAGACTTAGCTAAATGAAGAATTGGTTTAGCTAGAACCCCTAGTGCTGAAGAAGTTAAAAAATATGAAGAAAGCAGAAAACCTAAAGTTGAAGCTCCTAAAAAAACTGAAGAAAAATAAAAATATCTAAACAATAAAAAAACAATCTCAATTGAGATTGTTTTTTTATGCAGGAAAACCTATTTGAGTATTATTCATATCAGTTTTGAAATGTGAGGGTTTTAAATCTTGTCATTGGAATAAATCACAACCTAAATAGGCTGCAAATTTTGCATCTTCAGCATTTTTAATCCACTCTCAAATAATAATACATCCAAATTGTTTAATTTTTACTATTTCATCTTTATATTTTTGAATAATTAATTGAAATTTTATATTATTTCTATTTATATACATTAACTCTAGTTGTTTTCCATCAACTTTCACATAATCTGGAATAATTTTATTTCTTAACAAGGTATCAAGGTTTTCTTTTCACATATTTATTTCCTCAACTGTAGTATCTTCTGAAAAAAATATATCATCTATAGCTAATTTAAAACCTAATCTTTTTAAATATTCAGTCCCCTGAATAATTTTCTTACTTGATTCTTGATTACCAAATGTATACTCAGTTATTTCAAATATGAATATACTTGGATCAATATTGTATTTTTTTAATTCGTTATAAAAATATATAATAACTTTATGAAACTCAGGATGTAATAAATTAATTGGTTGAATGTTGAGAGAATATTTTTCAAAATCATTTTTCAAAATAAGTATACTAATGATTTCAGATAAAATTGTTTTAAGAACTTTAAAAGAATGTTCATCTGATAAAATTACAGGAAAAACAATACTCCTATAGTTATTATAATATTGATAATTTCTTTTAAATCTTGTTAAAAATTCTCATATTTCTTGATTTCAATTTAAGTCTAAAATACTTTCAATATGTCATTGAATATATTCTGTACTTGTAATAATATCAATATTTCAAGGCTGTATTAAAAAATCTTGAATACTTGCTTCTATTGTTAACTTATTATCCATAATTTATTAATTATCTTTATAAAACATACTTTTATATATTATACTTCTAATATATATCCTTCATTCACTTTTGTTTTTAATTTAAATTTTTTTCCTAATTTTTTCCTAATTTTTGATATAGTTACATTGATAGTATTATCACTCACTAATGAAAAATCAGAAGAGTTCCATACAGAATAAATTATTTTATTTTTAGGAATTAACCTTCCCGTATGAGTTAAGAAAAAATGAATTAATTGAATTTCTTTTTTTGTAAATTGTACAACTTTTGCCCCAACTTTAACTATATGATTTTCCGTATCAAATATTATATTTGCATACCTAAGTAATTTACTATTATCTATTGAGCTGTTATTTCTACGCAATTGTGCTTTAACCCTTGCTAAAAGTTCTTCTGGAAGACATGGTTTTGTCATATAATCATCTGCTCAGATATCTAATCAATATACTTTTTTTTCGAAATCTGCATATGCAGAAGTTATTATAATTGGTGATGTAGATTTTTTTTTATTTCTTAACCACTTAATTATATCAAATCCTGTACCATCTCATAATCCTAAATCAATAATATATAAATCTGAATCGAGCATACATCATCAATAAAATTCTTTACATGAATGAAACACATTCACAGAATATCAATGTTTTTCTAATTTTCTACGTATTTTGTCTGCTAAGACCCTTTCATCATCTATAATAGAAATGTTCATACTTTCATTGTTAAATTTTTAATTACTCCTTTCATAGTAATATAACCATAGAAAAAAACAATATATTTTTATATATTATACTATTTAATAAATGAAATACATTATTATTATACACATTAGACATTAACACAACATTAATTTTTCAGACTTTTTTCAAAAATCTTTTTTGAAACAATTTTGAAACAACTTTGAAACAAAACAACTGTATATTATAAATATATAATAGTATATTTTTCTTATTCTAAGCAATATTATGAAATTAGAAACAAGTACATGAATTTACGAACAATATAATCTAAAAAAACTAAATGATCATGATTTAGAGAAATTCTGGAGAATTATACAAGAAACTTGGTCATTTTTCTTTTGAGAATATACGAAATGTAGTGGTTGTTGAGAAGTAAAATCAAAAAAAGATATATATAAAAATTTTACCTCACAATATACTGATTATACTGTTGAAGAATTGGAGAAAAAATTCAATCATAATTTTATATGTACTACAGAATGATGTTGATGTGATACAGAACATATTTGGTGAGAATCTTTTATTCAAGAACTAGAAAAATCATTAACTCAAAATATTCATGCAAATCTAGTAACATATAAAAATAAAGCAAACACTATAGTCTGATTAGGTTATCATTACATAAATACTTTAAAGTTCCTAAAAAAAGAACTTGAGTTTGATTTTTCTAATGAAGAATTAAATAAAGCTCAATTGGAAAGTAAAAATAAATACTTTTTATTACCAACTGGTTTATCAATAATAGAGAAAGAAAAGAAGTATGCAACTGTCACAAATATATGGACGACTCTTTTTAAGAGCTCTCCATCTGAATACGAAAATTTATCTTGAATTTTTGCTTCTCTTCAATGAAGTAAAACTCATAATTTTTATATTAAAAATTGAGCTTTTGATCATTGAATTCAAAGTCATAGCTCAAAAGATATCAGACTATTAGAACATGCTAATATAATAAAAGAATATAAACAAAATATTTCTTTTATATTATAATATTCATATACTATCCTTATTATTTCTGTAACAATTTAAAGACAATGTGATTATTAGTTATCTTACATATTATAACTGTATGCATATTTATCATATTATGAGTAGGAGTCTATAAAAAGTATAAAAATACAAGTGGTATTTTCTTTCTTGCCTCAAGTGTATTTTTAGGAATATGGTATATCTTATATATTCTAGTTTTTTCTACTTCTTCTTCAGAGATATTTATTTTATATGGTATAAAAACTTTATATGTTTTATCATCCATATGATATTATAGAATGTTCTTATTTATATAT
>JAWUYB010000017.1:0-13695 GCA_034111025.1 Candidatus Altimarinota bacterium
GCAATTGAGACACTAATTCCATCATTTTTTATTGAGTCTAGTATTTTCTGTTTTAATTTCGCGTCGGTAGAGCTCATTATATTTAGATTAAGGATATTATTACAGTTTTTCTTTTGTATTATATTTACTAGTATTATATTTTACAAATTTTTAATTAACTGTGTGTCTAAATATAGGGGGACTTGTCAAAATGTAGTTTATTTTTTTATGCATACATAGATAATCACTTTAAATAATCATTAGTATATAATAAAGTATTATTTATATCTTCTTTACTAAAATTTGACTCATACAGTGATGTTTTTAATGAATCAAGGTTATGGAGGTCTTTTTCTTGATAAGTGTTCTAATATCTCATCATTTGTTACTAATTTAGACTCATATACATGAATCTTTTTCATTATTGTATATCTAATATCTTTTAGAGTTTTTAATAACTCATCCTCCTCTGATGAAAACAATTTTCATTGAGCTTTGATTTCTTTACTTTCTCTTCATTTATTAAAAAGAGATTTATATTTTAGAGGTAATTCATTTTTTATATCTTTTTCAAAATCTGCTAAACTATAATGTTCATATATTTTTGATATACTAGAATAATCTTTTAGTGATATTCCCTCTTTGTCTCAATATAGGTGGACTTGTCACCTTTAAAAAAATATGACTTAATATAGTATACAAACAAAACCACCTTCGGTTGGTGACTTAGCCTTGTATAAACATTTTATATCATATATTTGTTTTTATATTAACTTAATAATTAGGAATAAAATTTTTGAACAACAAAAAAACTGAACTAAGTCCAGTTTTAAATATATAAATATATCATCAGAAGAAAACATTTAATTGCCAACTATAAGCCTTTTATTAAAAGCATTTTCTGCTACATTATTTATTGGTGCAAGGCCAAAAGGAGAATGATTCCATTCTGCTCCACATCCTTCAGTATTACATTTTATATTTTGACTACATCCTCCTGAAGGTCCTAATAAAAACTCTCCTTTAGGCTCTTTACAAGCTGGACATATTACCTTATCGCCTTTGTCTGTATTAGAAGGTTCCTCATTATTTGTTTTTGTATCAGTTTTTTTAGTTCGTGTAAGCCAATTCAAGAAAAATGGTCGTTTCATATTTTTATCCTAGTAGTTTCTCAATTTTAAAATTATTCAACCTATTTATTGCTTTAGGTTTTTAGAGTAGTAATTTACATAGTATGTAAATCATGGAAGATGTCAATGTATTAAATGTTTATTTAAAATCAGGTGTAATTTTTATGAACAACAAAAAAGCCGGACGGATTTGAATTGCCCCCTAAAAAGTAAAGTGTTTTTTTATTTACACTCTACTTCTTAGGGGGCAATTCAATACTACTTTGTCTTTTATTCTGTGTTATATACCACTGTTTTCTCGCCCTTTTAAGGATCGCAAACTTGGAAACTGATATTCAATCAATTACAGTTGAAAATATTAAACCTCCCCCCTATATCCTTTAGGATAAAAGTATTGATATTGAAATGTTAAATTTCATGCTTGTATATAGGCATTCTTTGTATTTGATTCATTGAATATCCAGACTGGGAGTAATCAAGTATCTTCATCCTATAAACTTGTTTTTTCGTGATTTTTTATTGTAAATTCTAATTCATCTAATCAGAAAAAGAGGTAGTCTTTTTTAATGTTCATCGTGATATTGTTCTTTTACGCATTTTTTACATATTATATCTCATGCAAATAAAGTAACTGGTTTTTTGATTTTACAGAATTCACATTCATATACTTCCCGTTCATAAAATCAGGCTTCTATAAAATATTTAGTCATCCCAATTTCAGAAATGAAACGCAATTATTGGAAATTAATAATAGTAAATGTCAAAATAATATCTAGCTTGAAAAATATTATTTTTTAAATAAAATTCTTCAAAATAATAATTAATATTAAAAATATGATTGATATAAGTGTAGTTGGACATAAAGTTCCTGATACAGATTGTGTGTTATCAGCTATTATTGCAGCTGATTATTTGTCGAAAAAAGGTTATAATCCAAGTGTTTATATGCAAGGATGATTAAATAAAGAGACAGAATATCTATTAGAAGAATTAAGTATTCAAAAGCCTGAAATAAAGACGTATTTTGAAGCTGGTACTAGAATGTGCTTAGTTGATCATAATGAAAGTTTTCAAGCTCCTGATAATCTATCAGAATTAGAAATAGAATGGGTTATCGATCATCATAAAGTAAATTTTGAAACTGCTACTCCATTTTACGCGAGAATTGAACCTATTTGTTCAACTGCATCTATTTTATATAAAATGTATAAAGAATCTGATTTTGAAATTTCAAAAGAAATTTGAACTATGATGTTAGCTTGTATTTTATCTGATTCATTATTATTTAGATCAGCTACTACTACAAAAGAAGATACTATTCTCGCAGCTGAACTTCAAGTTATTACAGGTATTTCAGATTTAGAGGCATTTGCAATGCCTATGTTTAATGCAAAATCGGATTTAGGTGATATGGAAATAGAAAAAGTAATAAAATATGATTATAAAGAATTTGATTTCAATGGGAAAAAAGCTGGTATAGGTACATTAGAAACAACAAATCCTAATTATGCTTTATGAAGAAAAGAAGAAATATTAGCTGGTTTAGAAAAAATTAAATCAGAAGATAATCTAGATTTTATTTTATTATCAGTTGTTGATATTATTTGAGAAAAAAATACATCTATAGTCTTGGATTGAAGTGATAGTGAAATTATAAAAGAAGTATTTAATATAGACCTTGAAAATAATCTTGCAGATTTAAAAAATAGATTATCAAGAAAGAAACAAATAGTGCCAGATTTAATTAATTATTTCAATAAATAGTTAAGATCTAAATAATAGAATATATAAAATATTCTATTATTTTTTGTATAAATATTGTTTTAAGAAAATATTTATACTGTATATCAAATAAAAGTTTAAAAAGTATTGATTTAATTAAATAAAAACTATAATACTATATATAATCTTTTTTTTAATATAGAGATTTTTTGAAATTATTTATTACATTTATACAGAGTATGGAAACAAATAAACTATATGTAGGATGAATACCTTGGTCATTAGAATGGCAAGATGTTAAAGATTTATTCAAAAAACATGGTAAAGTTAATCATGTAAAAATGATAAAAGATAGAGAGACGGGGAAATCAAAATGATATGGATTTGTTGAATTTGAAACAGTTGATTTTGCAATTACTGCTAGAAACGAACTAAACTGAATAGATTTAGAATGAAGTATACTAAGGGTAGAATTTGTTGAAGAAAAATAATAATTATAAACTATATAGGAAACCCTATTTTTATTTTTAATATTCAAAAATATAGTTATAATAATTTAAATCTTAAGATAAAATTAAGGTTTATAAATAATCTAAATAGGATTAGTAAATAATAATAAAATAATGAAGATTTTAAGTCTATTAATTTTTGTAATGTTTTTAGCATCTTGTACGAGTACAAGTGTTCAGAATGAACAAAAAACTATGAAAGATACTATAGTATCTCAAGAAACTGTATCAGAATTAACAGATGCTATGTCAGATTTAGATAATATGGAAAAAGATGAATCAAAAGTTCAACTTATTAAATATAGTTATGCAAATCCAGCTCAAGAAGTTAATATGGATATTCAATATAATCTTGATACTGAAAATAAGATTTCAATGATAGAAATTACTTCTGATAACTATGAGGGAGTATCAAATTTTAACTCTGCAGCTAAAGACGCAGTTATATGATTAACATTAGAACAAGCAAGTGAAGTTGGGTTAATTTCAGGTGCTTCATTAACTACTGCAGCTTTTAAAGAAGCAATAAAGACACAATTATAATATGGAATTCACAAAAGAACTTTGTGGATCAAGACTTGAAATTCTCATTCATAAAGAATGAGATTTTTCTGATTTGATTCAAGAATGTTTTCAAATTTGAATAGATTTTGAACATAAATATTCACGTTTTATAAAATGAAATTATTTATATAATCTCAATAAAAATAAAACATCTCATATTGATGAAGAATTTTATTGAATATTAAAACTGTGTTTAAAGGTATCTAATATAACAGATTGATATTTTGATATAACCATTCAACCATTACTAGAAGAACTATGATATTGAATAGAAGAAATAAGTAATACGAAATATAATATATGATATAAAAATATAGAGTTAACTTCACAAAAAGTTATATTAAATAATTGAGTATCAATAGATATCTGAAGTGTTTGAAAATGATATATTGTAGATAAAATTTACAACCTACTCAATAAAAAATTTGATCAATTTAGTATAAATTTTTGATGAGATATTAGAATCAAATGAGAACAAGAAATTAAATTAGAAGACCCAAATAATGTAGATAAAAACATATGATATTCAAAAATAAATAATATTTCTATTTCATCTTCTAGTTGAAATAAAAGAATTTTTTGAGATTCTCATCATCTTATAAATGCTAAAATTAGATCTTCTGAAAATAAAATACAAGCAGTATTTATTCAGCATAAACTCACTGTTTTTTCAGATATATTTGCAACAGCCCTCTATGTAGCACCTATAAAAAAAAGTATTGAAATACTATCCAGTGTTTCATGATTAGAATGAATGATTATTGATAATAAATGAAGACTCTATAAAAGCAATTGATTTGAATTTAAAGTATAAAATATGATAGAAAAAATCCATATAGAACCTGGTTGTATTAGCTGTAGGAACTGTGAAAATATTGCTCCAGACACTTTTAAGGTTGCACCAAAATCACAAGTAATCTCACATGATTATGAATGAAAAACAACACAAATTATTCAAGCTGAATTATTATGTCCAGTAAAAGTTATTAAAGTAAAAAAAGTATGAAATATAAGTATTTCACTACAAGAAGCAAAATTAGTAGAAAAAAAACAACTAACATGAGATGTAATTGAATTAGTTTTTGATACAGATAATTTTAGTGCAAAACCATGACAATATGTATCTTTGCAAATGTCTGATTGGAAATGATTATTTTACAGAAATTATTCAATTACAGATTATAATAATGAACGTTTTAAATTAACTATCAAATTATTATCAGATGGAAGATGAGCAAAATTCATTAAGAAACTAAACGTTAATAAAAAATTAAAATTTTTAGGTTGAATATGAAGTTTTGTATTACAAAATACAAAAAAGAAAAAAGTATTTTTTGCTACAAGCACATGAATATCTCCAATTATATCAATGTTAAAATTTATTCCTGATAATATAGAAAAAATTGTATATTTTTGAGTGAGAAATGAAGAAGATATATTTTATAAAGAATTAATACAGTCAATTCCAAATACGAAACTTGAATTATTACTATCATGAAATACTGAATCAATAAATTGAAACTTCCCTGTTAGAATAAGTGAATATGTATATCATGTAAATAAAGAATCAGAAGTATATATATGTTGAAATCCTAGCATGATGGAAAAAGTTACACATAAACTTTTAGATCAATGACATTCAAAATATTTAATATATTCTGAAGGTTTTGTTATGTGAAAAGAAGAGAGATCTGTTTGGAAAAACATAGTTTTGAAATGAAATATACCTTGAATACACTTGATTGATAAATTTTTACCAATATTAGCTCTTATTTGAATTCCAGTTTTATATTATTATTGAATAGAAAATAACATATTACATAAATCATGATTTATGTGACATCACAGTATATCTTCATTATTATTTCTTATTAGTTGGTACTCCGTAGTATTTGTAATGCTTATTCGTCCAATTGCAGACCTATTACCAAAATTATGATTTTTAAGAAAATTATCATCTCTCAGAAAAGCAGTTGCAATATTATGATCTACAGTAATAGTTACTATATTTTTAGATAAATATTTTGTTAATTATGAAAATTTCACTCAATATTTTACTATATCATATTGGAATAGTCTCTACCCTATATTATCTAGATCTAGTGAATTAACATGACTAATTTTATTGGCAACTTCTAATACTCTTTCTCAACAAAAATTAGGTAAATATTGGAAACCATTACAAAGGTTAGCATATCTATACTTTATAGCATGATGACTCATAGCTGCTCAGTGGTGAAGTCAAAGCTACTATTATACAATGTGATTATGGATATTATTGTTTATAGCTGCTGAAGTTAAAAATAGATTTTTTATAAAAGATTAACTATTTTTTCTACACTTATCACTACAATATTTTACAGAATCAAAGGTATTTTTCCGTTTTTTTCTGATAGTAAAATATCTCTCACATACTGGACATACTTTTGCTTCCTTATATTGACCTCTCTCAAATATTTTCATAAAAATAATTTAATTTGTATTTATAACAGTATATGAAATTAGAACATATAGACAACCTGAGTAGATGAAAAAAATCATGATGCAATATTTGATCAAGGAAAACATCACATAGACTCAGAAATTATGAGAGAGAAATCTATGAACGCAGCTTGAAAAGATGATATCTTGAAGTAGATTTCAAAGATAGAATTAATCTTCGAAATCTCTGGGAAAAAGTCAGTCAAGCAAAATGATGGGATAATATAATGTTTTTCAAGGAAAAAGAACAATCAAAAATAATAAAAAATTGATCAGTTATTTTTACAGGGACACTCTCGGAGTGAAAAGAATTTATAAAAAATTATTATTAAAAAATTATTCTATGAAACTTCATCTGATTCTCTATAATCAAATAAATAAAAAATACTTTGATACAAATATATCAGAGAATTTTTTATATATACATAATAATGGAAAAATTATTTTTCAATGAGAAGAATTAAAACTCAATAAAAAATCATATATCCTCGATTATGCAATGTGATATAACTTCATAGATGAAATAAATTCCGAGTGATATAAATGAGATTTTATAATAGGAAAAAGTTATTATTCAACACTCAAGACATACTGTAAGGAGAATAATTTTAATGAAATATATCTTTCTAAACCAGTAGAAAATTATGTATATAAAAATATTATAAAAATTAAAAAACAGCTTGATTCAGATAACATTACATTAATTATAATAGAAGATAATACTTCGTTTATAATTAATCATAATGACTTCTTAGAACAATATAAAAAACCTCCAGTTATGGAAAATTTTTATAGATATATGAGAAAAAAACATAATATTCTCATGGAAAATGATAAACCTGAGTGATGAAAATGGAACTACGATGCTGATAATAGAAAATATGATAAAACTCATATAAAATCTTGGAATTTTAAAATAGAGGAAAATGATTGAATAAAGAACGCAAGAGAATACTATAAGTATCACTGAAATATAAATTATCCAACAAAGAGAAGTGAAGCTATAGAATTATTGAATTATTTTGTAAAAAATCATCTCAATGATTTTGGAAGACTCGAAGATGCTATGTATATTGATGATACTTTTGTTCATCATTCTAATATTTCAACAGCAATGAACTTTTGATTACTACAAGCTTCAGAAATAGTAAAAGTAATAGAAAAACAAAATACCGCAATAAATAACAAGGAGTGATTTATTAGACAAGTTCTATGATGGAGAGAATATATGTATCATTTTTTTCAATTTTATAAAGATGATATATATAAAAATAATTTTTTTGATTTCAAAAAACAACTTCCAGATTATTTTTGGGATATAAAAGTAGATTCAAAAATGAATTGCATGAATACGATAATCAAAAGAGTATTAAATGAAAACTACTCTCATCATATAGAAAGACTAATGGTTATTTGAAACTATGCATTATTAAACTCGATAGAACCAAAACAAATAAATAAATGGTTTTTTGAAGAATATGCCGATGCTTTTGAATGGGTAGTTTCTCCAAATGTACTCGGGATGAGTCAATATAGTGATGGTTGAAAACTGGCAACAAAACCATATATTTCCAGTGGAAATTATATAAACAAGATGTCTAATTATTGTAAAAACTGTGAATATAATATAAAAACTAAGTATGAAGAAGATTCTTGTCCATTTAACTATTTATACTGGAACTTTGTTCATGAAAATAAAGAAGTTTTTCAAAAAACAAGACAACCCTTTGTAGTGAAAAATTTAGAAAAAATAGATATAGAAAAAATAAAACATATGAAGAAATATTATTCTGAAAAAATATTTAATTCATAAATACGAAATAATAAAAAACCGTTATATACGGTTTTTTATTTTAAATAATTTTTTATATTTATCTGATGTTCTGAGTAATCTTTTCAATAATATATTTTTCAAGTTCTTGTATTATGAAGATAATAATAGTATTGTGATTTAGTATCATTAAGTGTTGCATCTATTGTTTCAAAACTAGGATTATTAATAGGTGTAGGTGGTAATCATAGAGTAGTTCTTGTATTATAATCAGTTTTTATTTTTATATATTTTGATATAACAAATTTACATTGATTAGATGTTAATCTATAAGGATAACATGTTGTTATATCAGCTCATAGATGACGATATTCTTTGAGTCTTTTTTTCAAAATACCAGCAACCTTTGGTTTTTCCGTTATATTTTTTTCTTCTTTTTCAACAATACTCGCAAGATTTATAACACTATCAATAATACTAATAGAATATAATTGTTTTTTTGTAACTTCATCAATAAATAATTTATTATAAACTTTTTCTTCAAATGTATTGAGTTGCAGTATTACAAAATTATTTATTTTAAAAGCCAGAGGATTTATTTTATAAGTATCTGGGTAAAGATATCATTCTAGAGTGATTTGATTATCTAAGAAAGGGAAAAATTCTGATAAAGCTACAATTTTTTCTATATTCTCAACGTAACTTATATAATCACCTTTTTTTATTAAACTTCTTTGTGTTAAATAAGTATCAATATCAAATATATTCCAACCCTCCAGTATAACTACTTGAGTATTTCTTTTATTTTCTAGTACTTGTTTAGAATATGTATTCCAGAGTTCTTGAAAGATTAATTCTAAATCATCAGATTTTTTTCAATTTATATTAGATAGCTTTATTATAATATTATTACTAAAATTCATTTTATCTACTGAATCTAAAAACTTAATATCTAAAGCTTTATTAAGATTGTTATATAAGACATCTCAAGAAATAGATTTATTACTTATTATTACATTTATTTTTTCTAAATCTGTATTATTTCAATATACATTAACCAAAGAAAATAGTAAAATTATAAATGTTATAAATATCTTTTTCATATACAATATTATTTAGTAAATTTTTATAATCATACTGTTAATATATTTAAATCAATTATTATACACTGAAGTTAATTTGCTATTTATCATATTTTATCTATTATAAATTTGTCGTAATAAAAATTATGATAAAAATAAAAATAAAATTTAAAAAAGGAAATGTGCTATGAGTATTAGAAAAAAATTACCTATAACTGGTACAGTTGAAGATTTATATATTTCTGCATTAATGAAAATATACATCATCACGAGTGATCAAAATGAGAATTTAGAACTCTCTAAAGACAAAGTTAAAATTAAAGAATCTTTAATTAAAGCTTTAAATTTCGCTAATGAAAAAATTAATGAATATAATAATTGTATTCATAAACACTTACCATTATGCGAAGATTTAGTAGAATTGTTAAATTTTGCCGATGAATATATTCAATCCAAGCAAAATACAGAAATACAAGAAGTTGAAAAGCATACAGAAATAGCTTAATAACTTACTTGTAAATAATAATAAAAGCCAGTTATGCTGGCTTTTTAGATGTTTTATTTTTCTAATACATTCATAAGTTCCCAAAGGTTTTTATGAAGTTCTTTTAATTTATTTTCATTTATTTGAGTAGATTTAGAAAGCTTTGCAGGTATTTCCTCTGCTTGTTTTTTTAGATATATTCAAGATTTAGTAAGAATTATTTTTACTTCTTTTTTATTTTCTGGAGTTTGTTTCCTTTTTATAAATCATTTAGTATGAAGAGTTTTTAATAATGGTGATACTGTGTTAGTTTCGAGCCACAATTTTTCACAAATTTCTTTAATCAATATATTATCCTTTTCCCATAATACTAACAATACTAAGTACTGAGGATATGTAATATTTAATTCTACTAAATAGGGATTATATTTTTTAATTATATTTCTAGCAATAGCATAAAACGGAAAACATATTTGATTCTCTAACTTTAATTGTTCAGACATATTATTTTTGTAATAATTCTAATATTAGTTTTTCTAATTTTTCAGGTTTAGTTACTGGTGCAAATCTTTTAATTTTTGTTCCATCTTTATTTACTAAAAATTTAGTAAAGTTCCATTTAACTTTTTTCCCAAAAAATGTAAAACTATTATTTTTTATATAATGAAATAACTCCTGTGTAAATTCACCATTTACATCAACTTTTTTAAACACTGGAAATGTTACTCCATAGTTTAATAGACATGCTGACTTTATTTCTTCATCACTTCCCGGTTCTTGATTCGCAAATTGATTACATGGAAATCCTAATACAACTAGACCTTGGTCTTTATATTTTTTATATAGTTCTTCTAGTCCAGTATATTGATATGTTAAACCACATTTACTTGCCGTATTTGCAATCAAAACTACTTTTCCTTTATATTGTTCCATTGAAACAACTTCACCAGATGGAAGCTCAGCATTTAATTTATAGAAATCACTCATATTATTATATTTTTATTATTTATATATCGTACACGACATATATTATTCATTATTCTCATTTCGTCAAACAAAAATAAATTAACTATCGTTAAAATTAATCTGAAATTCTAATTCTTGAACTAAACTATTTACTAAATTATTTTTCATAAATAATTTTTGTTTTTCATCTAATACTTCTCATAATCCATCAAGTATCTTATAATTATCTCACAATTTATTTAATTTTAAAATAATATTTTTAAATAAATCTATTTTATTTCACCCGGTTCTCTCTAAAATTACATCTTCATTAATATCAAAATTTTGTTGAATAAAGAAAAATACATCATAAATATCTCTATTAGTATTTCTTTCAGTTAAGGCTACTAATTTATTAGCAAATATAGTAGATTTATCATGCACTTTTATATCTATTCAGAAAAAATTAATATTTTCATATATATTACTTTTCCAGATATTTCTATTAATATCTATTTTTATATTTACATCCAATTCTCAATATGATAATTTAATATTATATTTCCCGATTTTTACTTCTCAGTATTTTTTCAATATTTCTATCATTTTTGTATCAATATTAATAGAATCATCTATTAAATCGAAATCTAGATCTGTTGAAAATCTATCCAATTTATGTAAAAAGTAACATGCTGTCCCTCCTTTAAAAACTAAATACTTAGAAAGTTCTCAGGTGTAAATATCTCTGAGAATGTTAAACATTATTTTTCTATGTTTTTCTTTATTTATTTTCATTCTTTATTAAGTTATTAACTTCTAAAATTACTCTTTTATTATATATCTTTGATATTTTTTCTAATTTAATTAAATCTAAATGTGATATATCATCAAAATAATAATTTTTACTTAAATAAATCCTATCACACACTGCTCTCTCCGCAGAAGCAATCATATACTTACCATTATAGTCAATCCCAATAGGATTTAATAATATGTCATATGTAATCTTTTTGAATATATAATTTTGTCATTCTATATTTTTTTCCAGTGTATTATCACTCACAAGAAAAATCGATTCATAATATTGAAATATTACTGATTCTTTTTTCAATACTGTTTCGAGTGATATATAAGAATTTATTTTTATTTTTGATGCAAATTCATATGTATCATAATCTTTCAAAGTATAAATCCCATAATGTGGGTTTAACAGTTTATTATCTTTCTTCGCACGAAAAAGAAACTTATCAAAAGCTTATTTTGTATAAAACTCTAATAAATTATTTATATCATTTTTAGTAAAAACTGTTTTTCATGATTCTAATAATTTTACATAATTACTCATAATATCATTCATAGTTAGACATATATGTCCTATTATACTAGATATATATAATAAATCAAAAAAATATCACAAAAAAATAGAGTAAATATTATACTCTATTTTTAAGAAAATTATTTAATCATTTTTTATACGAAAAATTTAGCATCAATTTTACCTTTTACTACTTCAATCCCCTCTTCTTTCATTTTATTGAGTTTCCCATGAACACCATCTTTCCCGTTATAGAAACCAACCTTATTTTGAGTTTCCATAACTTTATAACACGGAATATTATCAGGATCCATATTATTTTTCACTATTTTTCCTATTTTTCTCGCATGTACTTCAAATAGATCACCAATAGCTTTATATGTAGTAACTTTACCTTTTGGCATATCTTCGATGTACTTAAACACTAATGGTCTTAAATCGTCAGTTTTCATGTTTTGTTTGTTTATTTTTTATGTTGGAGAGAGTATACTTGGGGAATTGGAAAATGGAAGAGGAAAATTAAGAATGATAAATATTTTCATTAATTTTATTAAATCATTCAAGTGTTTTTATATGTTTTTTATTTAATTTATCTTTATTAATTCAAATGACTAATAAATCAGTAGCTCTAGGCATTCAAACATAAAATAAATTTATACTTTTTTTGATATTTGGTCATACTGTTTTTTCTGACTCATCATCGATAAATTCTAATATTCTTTTATTAGTTTCTGAGCTTAATGCTTTAGTATCTAATAATAGTGTTCCGGTGTGAGTTTCTCATTTAACTCAATGTATTGAATTAAATTCAATATCAATACTATCTCATTTTAACGCAACAGTAGATTTAGGAACTAGAATTGTAGCCCAATTTTTGAAAAAATCATCTTGTAATTTTAATTTTAGTCAATCAATTTCTAATGTTCATAAAAATAACATAATTTTATCTATATTTATTTTTGAGTAATCAAAAATATTATTTTCTAATTCTTTTGTCCACTTTATTATTCTAAGTAATAATTGATGGTAAAATAATTTATTATTTTCTTTTAAATATTTAGTTAAAGTAGATTTTGAAAATCATTTATCTCAATTTTTTATTTTTGATATATTTACACCTCTTGTAAGTCATTCTAATATTTCATCTTTATATAATTTAAATCACTGTTTTTTAAAGTTATCTTTAAGGTTTATTGATAAATAATCTATAAATTTATCCTTTCTTTTTTTCGTTTTTCATTCATATAAACTACAATATTTAGAAATTCAATCGTGAGTCCATCATATGGCCTTAAATAAATTTCATTTTTTTAATAAATCATATTCAATAATTTTTTCTTTGTAGAATTCAATTAGTTTTTGTTCACTTCAAGTATCATATAGGTAAAAATATACAGGTATATTTTTATCTACTATTCATTCTAGTGGTTGAGGTTTTATTGCACATTTCCAAACAGTATTACTAATTTCTGTTGATAATCTTCTTGAAGAATCAATACTTTCATTATTTTCAAATAAAGTAAACTCTACTCCGTCAGAGTTTTGTTCAAGAATAGATTGATTCTCATCTCAAAAACCTTGGATAAGAGTATTAGAATTATTAAATAAAGTATTCAATATATTTATATGTATTCCTGATGTATCTTGAATTTCATCTAGAAATAAAAAATTATATCTAGATTGTATTAACTTCTGTAATTTATTTTCATTCTG
>JAWUYB010000018.1:0-8084 GCA_034111025.1 Candidatus Altimarinota bacterium
ATAGTGTTACGAGTATTTGATATCATGCTTTTTATTATAATGCCTTAACAAGTGTAACAATACCAAATAGTGTTACGAGTATTTGAGATTATGCTTTTTATTATAATGCCTTAACAAGTGTAACAATACCAAATAGTGTTACGAGTATTTGAGATTATGCTTTTGTTCATCAAGTTAACTCAGTATGAAATGGTACGGTATATGGTCCAGCTACTGGTTATGTGCCAAGTATGTATGCGAGTACTTTTGATACAGTTAAATTACCTACTTATTATTGTGATACTAACTACACATGGAATGGAACAAGTTGTTTAGCTAATTAGTGTTTTTCAAAACCAAACATGTGTTTGGTTTTTCTTTTCTTGAAAAAATACAAAAAAAAACTATAATATCACCATAAAATATTTATTAATAAGGAAAAAGTGGATTACTCAAAAGAGTCAATTGATAGACACGCAAAAATCCAAGCAATGAAAGATGCTGGAATTATTTGTTATGCAAATAATTTTCATGGAAAACAAGATATTAGTGAAATTAGAACATTTGAAACACAAGCAAAAGATGTAGCTATTTTAATGGAAAATGGTTCACTAGGTGAATTCAAAACTGCTGGTAGAATTATGTCCAGTAGAGGTATGGGGAAACTTATGTTTGGTAAAATGAGAGATAACTCATCAGATATTCAATTTTGTTGTATGAGAGATAAAGTTACTTTTAACACAGGGAGAGAATTAGTTCAATCAGTAATTATTGCAGGAGAAGAAAAATCAGCTTTCAAAATTGCTGAAAAATTCTGCCAAGTTTGAGATTATATTGGTATTACAGGAGATTTATTTTTAACTAAACATGGAGAATTAACTCTATTTGTTAAAGAATTTCAAGTATTATCAAAAGCTGTAAGACCACTGCCAGAAAAATTTCATTGAGTAAAAGATCAAGAAACTATCTATAGACAAAGATATCTAGATCTTATAATGAATGAAGAAACATTTGATAGATTCAAGTTTAGAAGTGAATTTGTAAGATCAATCAGAGAATTTTACTGGAAACATAAATTTATTGAAATAGAAACACCTATCTTAGGGAATTCAGCTTCATGAGCAGCAGCAGCACCATTTATGACACATCATAATGATTATGATGAACAATTTTTATTAAGAATTGCACCTGAAACTGCTTTGAAAAAAGCTACGGTTGGGAGATTTGAAAGAGTATTTGAAATGGGTAAAAATTTCAGAAATGAAGGATCTGATCCAACTCATATGCAAGAATTCTCAGTTTTTGAACATTATGCTGTTTACTGGAATTTTGAAGATAATATGAAATTTACTGAAGATATGTTTGATCATATTTTCGATTGAATGAAACTTGATAGAAATGTAAAAATTAAAGATAAAGAAGGTGTAGAAAAAATAGTAGACTTCACTACTCCATGGAAAAGAATCGATTATATTGCAGGTGTAAAAGAATATTCTGGAATTGATATTGAAGCTTATGGACCAGAAGACGAAGATAAATTCAGAACTGATATAAAAGCGGCAGGTTATCTTTGGGAATGAATGGATAAACAAGCTACAGCTACTATGATAGATTACTTATACAAAAAAGTATTGAGACCAAGTATCACTGGACCAGCATTTGTTTACAATTATCCTAAAACGATGCAACCTCTAGCAAGACAATCAGATGCAGATGAAAATATTGTTGAACAATTCCAATTAGTGTTAAATGGATGGGAAGTATTGAAAGCATATTCTGAATTAGTTGATCCAAAAATTCAACAAGAAAACTTCGATGAACAATCAGGTGCAGTTGAAGCTTGAGATGATGAAGCAACAACGGGAGATGATGACTTTGTTCTAGCTATGGAATACGGTATGCCTTGTCAATCAGGTTGGGGAATGGGAATAGATAGAATTGTATCACTTCTTACAGAACAAGAAAATCTGAGAGATGTAGTGTTGTTTCCGATTATGAAATCTGAAAAAAAACAAGAAGAATCTAAAAAAGAAGAAGAACCTAAGAAAGAAGAAAAATAAAAAAAGCTCGCGACTGCGGGCTTTTTTATTATTATATTATTGCGTAAGTTCATCAAATGGAATATCTGATTCCATAATTTTTACACAATCTGTAATTTTTTTACCATTATTTTGTGCATAACTCCTAGTATCTTTTAAAAAAAGTTTATCAGATACTTGAAAATTTTTACTAAAGAAAAGTTCTTTTTTGTTTTTTGAGTCAATACATTTTAGAGCTGATCTATTATATGATTGCTTATTTATTGTTGCACTACATCCTGATAAAAAAAGTACAAATATGAATATAGTTTTTATTTTTGTTTCCATCTACCCTTAGGGGTTTTGCTATTAGGTAAGAGTATTTGTAAACTTTTTAATAAAAAAGTCAAACAAATATATGTTTAACTTTTATTATTTTTGAATATCTCTGCTTCATTCATATTTAGATGATGATGTTCTAGGAATTTTATAATCATCAGAAGTTGTATTTCATAATAGTTGATTTAAAATAATTTGATCATTATGATCTATTAGTTGTAACTTACCTCTAATTCTCGAGTGTTGCTGTAATTCTATAAATGCTCATCATTTATATTTACATCTCATATTAGATCATGTAACTGATTGTTCTAAACCTTTTCAAGAATATCTCATATTATTATATGTAATAGATCCCATAGTACTGATTCCTATAGATCATTGATTAACTATAATTGGATTTTTAATTATAAATAATGCTAATAATAACGAACTTTCTCTTGTAACTTCTCAGAATGATTTTTTAATTTCTTCAATATTTTTTCATTGATTTTCATTTTGAAATCTATCATATTTTTCTTGAATTGAAGATATTAATTTTTCATTTTCATTCATATCCACTAAATCTATATAATCAGGAGCAGCATAAGATTTATTATAGCTAAAATCTCACTCTGATTCTGTTACTCATAAAATCAAATGTAAAAAATTAATTAATTTTTGTTTATTTTCTTCTCATCAAAATAAATTTTGAAATTTTTTATCTTCTAAAAATTCAGTACTGAATAAAGATTGTTTCATATCAATTGATTTGTCAAAAAACTCATCGATATAAAAATGACTAGAACTATTTGATTCTTGTTTAAAGTATGTTAATAATTGTAATATTTTTTTATTAGCCTCTATTAAATTATCAGACGTAATTTCTATATCTAATTTAATATTATCTTTGATAATAGAATATGTTGAGTTAGTATTTTTTTCAAATGGAAAATCTAGAGAAATTTTTTGATCTAATTTATCTGTCTTATTATCACATTGTTCTTTGTTATATTCTTTTGATTCAGGCAATTGACAATTTTCTATAGTCATAATATTTCATTATATATAAAACCTCTTTTTTTGTATTCTATATTAAAATACCATATTTATTTTCTTTCGTCAAAAATTCGCATTTTTTGGAAAAATTCATAGAATATTACAAATCAATTTACTAGATAAACAAGAGAAGAATAATGAGTTTTGTACATCTACACAATCATTCACATTATAGTATTTTGGAAGGACTTCCTAAACCAAAAGATTACGTTAAAAAAGCAAAAGAATTAGGTATGACAGCTGTTGCATTAACTGATTCGAGTAATATTCATGGATGTCATGAATTTTTTAAGGAGTGTAAAAAACAAGATATTACTCCTATTATGGGGACTGAAATCTTAGTAGAGTCTAGCTTAGATCCAAATCTGAATCATAAATTAGTAATTTTAGCTAAAAATCTAGAATGATATAGAAATATAATTGCTCTGACATCAAAAGCAAGTTTAGAAAATGCTTGAAAAACGTCAAAAATTACTATGGAGGATGTGAAGACTTATAGTAAACATACTATGGCTCTTTCAGGGCCAATTACATGAGAAATACCATATTATATACTTTGTGGGAAATCTGATGAACAAATAATTGCTAAAATCAAAGAATATCAAGATATTTTCTGAGAAGACGATTTTTATTTAGAATTATTGTACCATGATGATATTCCAAAACAAAATGTTGTTACGGATAAGTTAATTGAACTGAATAAAAATTATTGAATACCAGTAGTTGCAGCTAATAACTGTTATTATATCGATCCAGAAGATGCAAAAACTCAAGATGTAATTCAAGCGCTTGGGACCGGTCATGAATTAGAGAATCCTGATAGAAAAACACTTATCAATGGGGATTATTCTTTTTTAGATTCTGAAAATATGCAAATGCTTTTTGGTTTCCTTCCAGAAGCATTAAATAATACAGTAAAAATTGCAGAAAAAGTTTCTATGGAAATAGAAACATGAGGAATATTAATTCCTACTTTTGAACTCCCTCAAAAAGATCAAGATACATACGAAAGAGCATTACAAATAGAAGCAGATAATCAAGAATACACTCTAGGTTGATTTGCTGACGTACAAGATAAGACAAGAGGACCGGTCTTGAAACAGCTAGACTCATCAGAATGGTATTTACGTTATCTTTCTTTTAAAGGTTTGAACTGGAGATATAATTATGGATTGTCAGAATCAGAAATTTTTATGCTGATTCAAAAGATGGATAAACCAAGTCTCGATAAAAAATTAACAGAAACTTCACCAGAAGAATTAAAAGCACTCTCACTTATTTATTATTCAGATAAGAAGAAAGAGTTTTTACAAATATTGGAACAAAAACAGCAAGATTATATTGAAAGGCTTGAGTATGAATTAGTAGTAATACATGAAATGGGTTTTGATGCTTATTTCTTAATAGTTGCGGATTATATTAATTGGGCACGTAATGAAGATATCCCTGTTGGGCCATGAAGATGATCCGCAGCAGGTTCTATAATGGCATTTTTATCAGGTATTACCGATATAGATCCTATGGAATATGATCTACTTTTTGAACGTTTCTTAAATCCAGCTAGAATTTCTATGCCAGATATCGATACGGATTTTGCTGATAATGAAAGAGATAGAGTAGTAGAATATTGTCGTAATAAATATGGTTCAGATAAAGTAGCTCAAATTTGTACTTTTGGTACATTTGCAGCACGTGCTGCAGTAAAAGATGTATGAAGAGTTATGTGAATTCCTTTTCAGGAAATGAATGAGTTAGTAAAACTCATCCCTGAAAAACCAGGTACAAAGTTAAAATGAGCACTTGAAGATTCATTTGAATTTAATGCTGCATATAATGAAAACCCAAAATATAAGGATATAATCAATAATGCTCTAAAAATTGAAGGAAATGTACGTCAATTATGAGTCCATGCTTGTGCTGTAATTATTGCTCCTGAACCAATGACAAATTTTACAGCACTTCAACATCCACCAAAAGATTCAGAAGCAATAATTACTCAATATAGTGCGGATCCATTAGAAGATTTAGGTTTACTTAAGATGGATTTTCTTTGATTAAGAAATCTAACTATTATTAAACGTGCTCAAAAAATTATAAAAAATAGTAAATGAGATACTTTTGATATACTGAAAATTGATTTAAATGACCCAAAAGTATTTGATGTCTTTTCTGCAGGTGATACAACATGAGTATTTCAGTTTGAATCTGATGGTATGAGAAAATACTTAAAAGATCTAAAACCTAATGTCTTTGAAGATCTCATTGCTATGGTTTCATTGTATCGTCCTGGACCTCTTGCTTATATTCCAAATTTTATTGATAGGAAGTATGGAAGAGAAGAAATAAAATATATGACAGAAGATCTTCATGATATTATGATTGAAGCTGGTTATTCTGAAGAAACTATTGAAGAACAAAAAGAAAAATTAGAAGAAGACCTAAAAGGAATCTTAGATGTTTCGTATGGAATTGCTGTGTATCAAGAACAACTTATGTTTATTGTTCAATATATGGCTTGATTTTCATTAGGTGAAGCTGATCTTTTGAGACGTTGAGTTGGGAAGAAAAAAATAGAAGTAGTAGAAGCTCTAAAAAAAGAATTTATTATTAGATCAGAATCATATAAACAATACAAACCAGAGGTGAGTAGATATATTTATGAAGAAATGATACAACCAGCTGCAAATTATTCATTTAATAAATCACATGCGGCATGTTATGCTTTGATTGCTTATCAAACTGCATATTTAAAAGCCTATTATCAAACAGAATTTCTTACTTCTATCATGGTTTCTGATGAAGAAAACATGGAAAGAATAGTTATGGAGGTATGAGAATGTCAATTTAAATGAATCGAAGTACTTCCTCCAAGTGTACAGCAATCACTGAAACATTTCACTTATATTGATGATGTGAATGTACGTTTTGGTTTAAATGCAATAAAATGAATTTGAAATGGACCAATTAGTAAAGTAATCTCTACCAGAGATGAATTGGGGAGAGGTTTTGAGAGTTTGGAAGAATTTATAGAATCATGTGGAACAGAAGTAATAAATAAGAGATCACTAGAAGCCCTCATTATGTCAGGAGCTATGGATACACTTTGAGGAAGAGCTCAAATGTACAAGAGTATTCCAGATATGATTAAATTTTGTAAAAAAGATTTACATAAAAAATCTACTGCTCAAATTTGATTGTTTGATAATTCAGATGAATTTGAAGAGGTATTAGAATTAGTAGAAACTGATGACTTTTCATTCGAAGAACTGTTAGCATGAGAAAAAGAAATGATATGATTTTCTGTTTCGGGGCATGCATTAGATGGTTTAGGTCGTTATTGTATGAGACGTTCTAATAGTGTAAAAAAATTAAAAATACCTATGTCAGACTTACTAGAAGCTGATAAAAAAGAGAATCCTGATAAGTATTTACCAGATTCTGAA
Source organism: Candidatus Altimarinota bacterium (assembly GCA_034111025.1). Lineage (GTDB taxonomy): Bacteria > Patescibacteriota > Gracilibacteria > BD1-5 > UBA6164 > CAJXJP01. Next base: position 6,818 of record JAWUYB010000018.1, read on the forward strand.
AAGAAAAAACTAGAAGAAGAAAATAAAAAAAACTGAGTTAAAATAGAAAGACCAAAAGATGAGATTATCCAAGCTGTGTGAGTAGTAACTGATGTGAGAAAAATTGTTACAAAAACATGAAAACCAATGATGTTTCTAAAATGCGAAGGTTTTGATTATGAATTTGAAGTAGTTATTTTTCCAAAAGATGTAGAAAAATATCAAGATAAATTAGATTTTGATAAAATAATTATCGTGAGTTGATGATTGCAAATTAACTTCGAATATGGAAGAAAGACAATTCAAGCTCGTGATATAAAAATAGCGAGTATTTCTCAAGTGAGAGAGCAGGCACAAGATCTCGGACTTATGGATAAAAGAAAGCGTCTGATGAGTATTCAAGCAAATGAAAAAGTAACTGAAGAAGAAAAAGTAGAGGTTAACGTTGAAGCAAATGAGAATAAAGAATTTGATAAAAATCTGGATTCTAAAATACAAAATCACCAAGCGGAACCTCAAGAACAAATTACAGATAATATAGTAAGAGAAAAGGTGATGCATGAATCTCAAAAATATGTAGTTCAAATACCAACTCATGCAAAAAAAGAAGATCTACATGATTTAAAATCATTTTTATTAGAAATAGAGTCTGGAAATATAGAAGTATATATTCTATTAAAATGACAAGAAATATTCACAAAGATTTCTGTATCTGATATCGAGAGTATCACAGATTGGGAAGAACATAAATGGTATTAATATTGAGATATAAAAAAGACTAGTTTTAATTTATCTCATATGTAAAAAAAATTGCTTTATATTTAAGTTTTATGATATTATTCTAAAAGTTTTGACAAATATCTATAAAAAATTATAAATAAGAGTACTTATAAATAAATTCATTCCAAAATGAAAGCAACAATAAAAAACATTATTGTCTTATTACTTCTAGTCATATCGGTCTAAGAGATTTTTTGGAAATTTATTTAAATATAGAATCAATCAAAACTTTTAGACCTAACAGTCTAGAAGTTTTTTTATTTTATGCTACAAATCAATATATAAAATAAGATTTATTTATATATTGAAAGTGGAATAAAATATTTTAATTTTATTCATTTACCTATGAGTATTTATAAAGCCTATTACAAGTAGGTGAATAATTATTATATTTAATAAATGAAACAGAGCTGTACTCTATGATCTGAAACACAAACACAAACACAAACACAAACACAAACACAAACACAAACACAAACACAAACACAAACACAAACACAAACACAAA
>JAWUYB010000019.1:0-7317 GCA_034111025.1 Candidatus Altimarinota bacterium
TTTAATATAGTATCTATTGTATTTTTTAAGTATCATCCGATCAACAATAGGATTATAATTTCACACATGAAAAAACCATGGCCAAGAGTGCAATCTCAGCCATGGTTTTTTAGTTTATATTTTTGTTATGTTTTTTGTTCACATTTTTTAGCCTCTCTATATTCAAACGAATCTAGGTGAAACTTTAATTTGTAAAATAAAAAATGGTGAATTACCCAACACCAGCACGTAAATTTATTACTTTGAATTTCTCTTTTGTGAGGGAGAAGTTAGGGAAAGCTAAGAATAGATAATGAATTCTCTTTACAGTTTGATGCAAGAAGATTATTTTTTAATATTATATGATTATTTCGTTTTTTACGTAGATATATTCGTATTTACAACCATCTCAAAGTATTTAAATTGTTATTTTGATAATTTAAATATTTTAATTACCCACTATTATAAATATAACAACTACTCTGTTCGCTTATAATCAAAAAATAAAGTAGATATTTCTATCTACTTTATTTTTTTAATATTATTAAGATTTTCTCTTATTTATCTCATAAACAATAAATATCTAAATCTAAATCTGCTCATAACTCTCATAAAAACTTTATATATTTCGATTCAATATAACCACAAGGATTTACATCATTACTATATCTAATTATAGATAAAGTAAATTCGCATCATTTTTTTCATAATTTAACTAATTTTTCCTTAATTGGTATTAATATCTTATACAAAGCATCAATATGTAATTCTAAATCTTCTACATTCTTATTAACTCAAGATTGTATTATCCAAATATTTTGATCATTAATAGCTCATTTTTCAGAATTATTTATTCTTCATCATTTCTCACTAAATGAATCACATTTTAATCACAGTATATTATTAATTTCAGTATATGATATTTCATTAGAAAAAACCGAAAAGTCTACAATTATTTCATTCATTTTTTTATTAGTTAATTATTAAAAGTCATTGATATTATATCAAGGATATTCAGGATTAGAGGTTCCTCTTCATGTTTTTCTTTTATAATATATTTCACCAATTTTATCTTTGAATAAATCAAATTTCGATCCATTCTTTTTTGGTTTTAAATCATGAATATTAATTCATTTGCTTTTTAATTTTTTAATTTCTCAGCTAGATAACATTTTATCCTGTTTAAAATTATTACCAGTACCATTGCTACTACTCATCATTGCACCACCTAATGTAGCAATTCATACTCATGTTGCCATGGTTCCACATGAAGCTCAAGCTGATATTGCTGGTGCTGTACAAACTAATAATCAAGGTCACGTAGGTGAAGCAATAACTGCACACCCTCATGTTATAGTAACAGAAGTAGCACAAGCAGGTGCTGACATTGCAGCAACTGCTGTTCCTCAGGCTATCAGAGTTTTTCAAATATTATTTTGTATTTCTTCTTGATTTGCAGCTAAATAATCTAATATATCGATTGTATCCTCCGCAAAGCTTGTAACAAAATCATGTACAACTATAGTAGTCTTCTCCGTCCCCATTAAATCAACAAACATAACAGGATTATTCCCTACGTATGCATATAAATTCACATCATCTGCGATATCGATTGGGTCACGAGAGATAAATCTTCCGGTTGTTGGGTTATAGTATCTCGCTCTGTGGTAGTAGAGTTTGATTTCAGGATTGTATTCTCTACCCGTATATAGTATAGTGTTATTAGTCGTTGTATTAGTAATACTGCTACGGTTTCTATTAGTATCTAGAATATATGGTGTACCAAAAGTATCGTAGTCGTACTCTTCTTTGAGTGTACCAGTTTCATCGGTAATTGCAATAATACATCTTAAATGCTGTTAACATATTAACACAATATTATTTATATATATAAATTTAAAAACTTAATTTTCAAGAATTTTACACATGAAAAAACCATGGCTAAGAGTGCAATCTCAGCCATGGTTTTTTAGTTTATATTTTTGTTAGTTTTTTTTACTTTACATTTTTTAGCCTCTCTATATTCAAACGAACCTAGGTGAAACTTTGATTTGTAAAATAAAAAATGGTGAATTACACAACACCAGCACGTAAATTTATAACTTTAAATTTCTCTTTTGTAAGGGAAAAATTAGGGAGAGCTAAAAATAAGTAGAGAATTTTAAAAAATTTTATTCAATACCCCCCCCCCAAAGACTTAGTCTTCGGGGGGGGGTATTTTATATTCACTGCAGTAAGTACTAGTTATTAAAATATCCAACTAAATATAATATAAAAGTTATTCCTCAAATAAGAGATAAATATAATCCAAAATTATTTAAGGTTTTATATAAACTATCTTTTATATTATGTCTATTTTTTATAAAATGAATTCATGGAATAAAAAATAAAAAGAAGAAAAATAAAAAAAATAAATATCCTATATAATATTCCACTTCTTGAACTGAAAGTCACATATACCTTAGATAAAAAGATACTATCAATAAACAAAACAAAGATAATATTGCTATTATGAGTGTTAATTTCATATTGTTAGATACAATAATGTTTTGCTTTTCATGCCTTGTTATAGATTGAAATTTTATTCAAACAATAGTTGTTATTATAGTAAATAACAGAAAACCAAAAGCATAAATTTCAAATTCGGTTAAATTTCACATATTAAACAGTTAATCAAATAAACCTCAAAAGCTGGTTGCTATAAAACCTCATAAATTTGAAAGCATATTAGACGTTCTTCATGTAGCATTACTAATAAAACCATATTTATTAGGAGAATAATATCCATGATACCTATATGAGGTAAAATTGAATTTCACAGAAGGTACTTTTGCAACTATCTTAAGTGTAGATCATAGAATCTTACCTCATCAAAACATTACAGCTTCTTTTAATACCTTTATAGGGTCTTTTTCAATAAAACCTTCTGCTACACCCAAAGTTAAACTAACTCATCAAGTTACAGCAATACCTAATCATGCAGCAGGAGCTAAAGGAGTAGCTAATCCAGGCAACATTACTAGAGTCATACCATCAGACCAAGCTTTAACATCTCTCATAACTAAAATAGTTATACTCGGTTGTTCTATAGTATTTTTCTTTTCTGTTCAAAATAAATCTATATACATAATTGGATTATTCCCTACATACGCATACAAATTCACATCATCAGCAATATCTATTGGATCTCTTGATATAAATCTACCAAGTTGTGGGTTGTAATATCTCGCTCTGTTGTAGTAGAGTTTTAATCCTCTATCATATTCTCTCCCAGTATACATTCTTGTATTCCCTATTGGAGATTTCTTGAGTCTTGTTATTGTTCCGTCTGATTTTTTAGTGTATGGTTTTCAGAATATATCGTATGAATATTCTTCAACTATAGTACCAGTTTCATCAGTGATTGCAATAATACTTCCTAAATGGTCTTTTTGGTAGTAGTAGGTATTAGTTTCTGTGTATTGTTCTTTGATTTTTCTTGTTTTGGTAACTCATTTTTTATTCACGTATTCTTCTTCTATTTTTCTGGTTTTGTTTTCTATGAGTTTCATAGAAAGCACATCATCAAGAGAGTCTGAATATGTAAATTGTTTAGAGTTTTTTAACTTGTCTTTTTTAGAATAGTTTTCTTCTAAGATAACGTGTTGGTTTGCATAGATATAGTTTCTATAACTTCCGTTGTTAAATAGTTTTTGGATTCTTCTTCAGAGAACATCGTAGCTTATTTGTACGATTTTTTGTTTGTGTTCTATTTCATCAGTTTCAGAACCATTTACTTTTTTATAGATATTCTTTTCTATTTTAACCAGTCTGTTTTTGTAATCATATGAGTAAATATATTGTCTTTTGTTATTCAACATATTTCAGATCATGTTTCCGTTAGCATCGTAGATGAGTCTTCATTCTAGTTCGATTTCTTCTTCCTCTTCGATTACTTCTTCAGGGATTTCTTCTTCTAGGAATTCTTCTTCTGTGATTATTTGAGTATCTACAACTTCGATAGAACCTGTAGTAGTAGTATCTGGGATAATTTCTCATGTACCAGTTTCTTCTTCTATTTCATATCAAATTACAAAAAAACATATAATCATAATGAATGATTATATGTTTTTTTATTTTCTAAATTATACTAATATACCACTTACTAATATCTAACAGAATATATAATATTATTCAAATACCTAATATTATATTTAATAGTTTGTATGTTATTTTACTTTTTTTATTTATAAAATATTTATATAAATAAAGTAAAATAATTATAATGAATATTACTATAAAATAGTTTTCTAATATAGATAATATATCAATTATTGTATAACTTGATTTTTCTCAGTTCCTTATATAATTTTCAATTTGTATTTCATTCATAATTTATTAATAATATTATTTAAATTTATCAATATACATTGTAATAACAAAGATCAATAAACTTAAAATTAAATATGGTAATATTTGAATTCATTGAACTGATAATTGTGCTCAAGATTCATTAATATCATTAAAGAAAAAATTAAAGTAAATTATCCATAATACACTAACAATTATATAATAATAAAATGAATATTTAAAGTTTTTTCTTTTCTTATATAACATAAAAAGCACTATAATCCATACCAAATAAATTATCATAATAAGTTAATTATAAATTATCTCCCGTTAGGGAATATATTAAAATAAGTTTCAAGTAATACCTCTCTAGTAATTTCTCAAGATTTAGTATTATCTGCTAAATTTATACCTGCTTCGTAAAATTTCCAATCATCTTTTTCATTTCATATGATTGTTTTTTTATATCCATCATCATATCATTTTGAAGTAGCAATTAATCAACCTGTTTTCAGCATAATACTTCAATATCAAGCTTTTCTACCATTATATCAATATAGTATATTTCATATATCAGCTAACCAGATATCTTTTCACTCAATTACTATTTTTTTTCATGATCACGATGTTTTCCAATTTTCATCAATGAATAATGCTTTTTTTCTAATTGATTTATTAAGTTTAATATTTCACATCTCAGTATTCAATGTAACTTTTCAGAAAATTGTATGAGTATCAAAAGAATATAAATTATCAAAAAATGCTCACAAATAATTAAATCTATCTAGAATCATAATTAACGCTTTTTCTCTTCCCATCAAATCAACAAACATCACACTATTATTCCCTACATACGCATACAAATTCACATCATCAGCAATATCAATTGGATCTCTTGATATAAATCTACCAAGTTGTGGGTTATAGTATCTGGCTCTGTTGTAGTAGAGTTTTAATCCTCTATCATATTCTCTTCCTGTATACATTCTTGTATTTCAAATTTTCGATTTCTTGAGTTTTGTTATTGTTCCGTCTGATTTTTTAGTGTATGGTTTTCAGAATATGTCGTATGAATATTCTTCAACTATAGTACCAGTTTCATCAGTGATTGCAATAATACTTCCTAGATGGTCGATAGAAAAAACCAAGACTTAGTCTTGGTTTTTTATAATTATTTAGAATTTAATAAAATCTCACCCTGTAATATTAACAAATTTAATATATAATGAAAGTCAAACTACAATCAATAAAAACAATAAATAAATAATATTATATTTAATTAATTTATTAGAAATTTTTATATAAGATAAAAATTTATTTTTTCCATATATTAAGAAAATAGTAATACATAAATATAATACACTTAATTTAAGAACATCAATTCAAATTAATTTAAAACTACTAATATAAACACTATTAAATAATTCAGTAATTACTTTTATAAATAATAAATCATAAACAAGTACAAGAATTAACAGTAATTTTTTTTTTATTTTTATATCTTTATATAGAAAGAGTAAAAAAATAAACGGTAATATATATAAAGAATTTATAATATATATATGCATAAGTTATTAATTAGTAATAAAGTTTTTTATTTTTTCACCTGGTTGAAGTGTAATCCATGAATCAGTTTCAATAATCGTAAAATTATTCTCAACTTGAATTAATTCATTACTACCAGTTACAGGTATATTAAGTTGATTAGATAATTTTTGTGCAATTTGATTAGACCACGTAACTACATCATCATTTTTTATAATAGTTTCACAAGAAAATAATGTTAATTCAATATCTGTTTCTATTTTATTAAGTTTTCTAATTTCATTGTCAAATAAGTTAATAGATAGCCATCATTGATTATGTCCCAAGTAAACAATTTCTCAAATTTTATTTTCTTCACTAAACTTATTAATATTATCAATAAAATCTTCACTTGATTTAATTTTTATTGGTTCTAAAACATTATATCATTGTTCCGTGAAGTCATTTTTTAAATTTATTGATGTAGATTCAGTTGACCAACGATCATACCAATGATTTGATGAATATAAAATCAATACTTTCTCTGTCCCCATTAAATCAATAAACATCACACTATTATTCCCTACATACGCATATAAATTCACATCATCTGCAATATCTATTGGATCTCTTGATATAAATCTTGCGAGTTTTGGATCGTAGTATCTCGCTCTATTGTAGTAGAGTTTTAATCCTCTATCATATTCTCTCCCCGTATACATTCTTGTATTTCCGATTGGAGATTTTTTAAGAGCTGTTATTGTTCCGTTTAGTTTTTTAGTGTATGGTTTTCAGAATATATCGTAAACGTATTCTTCAACTATAGTACCAGTTTCGTCAGTGATTGCAATAATACTTCCTAAATGGTCTTTTTGGTAGAAGTAGTTATTTGTTTCTACGTATTCTTCTTTTATTTTTCTTGTTTTAGTATTCCCTTTTACGTTTACATATTCTTCTTTTATTTTTCTAGTTTTGTTTTCTATGAGCTTCATAGAAAGTATATCATCAAGAGAATTTGAGTATGTAATTTGTTTAGAGTTTTTTAGTTTGTCTTTCTTAGAGTAGTTTTCTTCTAAGATAATGTGTTGATTTGAATAGATATAGTTTCTATAACTTCCGTTGTTAAATAGTTTTTGGATTCTTCTTCAGAGAACATCGTATTGTATTTGTACGATTTTTTTCTTGTATTCTAGTTCATCAGTTTCAGAACCATTTACTTTTTTGTAGATATTTTTTTCTATTTGAACTAATCTGTTTTTGTAATCATATGAATATATATATTGTCTTTTATTATTCAGATTATTTCAAATCAGGTTTCAGTTATTATCATAAAGAAGTTTTCAATCAAGTTCTATTTCTCCTTCATCTACAATTTCTTCTTCTAAAAGTGTTTCTTCTTCTAGAAATTCTTCTTCTGAGATGATTTCAGTATTTATAACTTCTATAGAACCTGTAGAAGTATTATCTGGGATAATTTCTCATGTA
>JAWUYB010000020.1:0-8342 GCA_034111025.1 Candidatus Altimarinota bacterium
TTTGTATCTACATAATCCTTAATTGGATATGAAAGAGTTATATCTCATCCATAGTTTTTCTTGTCTCATAAATAATTTTTTAGTTCATTATACAAGTCATGAATTTGATTATCTTTATTTTCTTTTTTCTGCATGTCTATAATGAACCTGAGAATATAGTCTGAAAGAAGATAAGTATCAAATACTTGCATATTGAAATCTAATCCTAATTCAAACATATCTAGATAATCATCTAAATATAAATCTAACACATTATCAATATCATAATTAACTCCATAATCTGGATTATATATTTTAGGTCAAAAAATTTTATCTAGAAAACTACTTTTATATGTTTTTTCAATTATATTTATTCCTCAAAAATCAGATTCATTTATCTTATTATTTTCCATTAAATTAATAAAATCCTTGTTTTTAGTAAAATATTCTTTTATATGGATTTTTAGGAATCATTTGTGACTTAACTTAAATAAAACCTTCAAATAATTCATAACATTATTATTTGTGATTTCATTACCCATTCAATAATTTATTAGTATATTTTTCTGATACATTAACATTTCACTAAATTTCATAGGTTTAGTATCATAATGAAATTTAGTATTTGGATGACTATTCAGAAAGATATATATATCTTCAATAGATAACTCTTGTTTATGTATTATATTTGATATTCAAACCATATAATTGACATTTATTATAATTAATGTTTTAATATTATATGTATTATTAAATAATGCAAATAAATATAACACCTAAACTATATATAATATGTTTTGAGAAATAATAAAAGACCTCGTTTTAATACACTTTATTTATGTATCATGGTTATTTTTTATAATAACAACTGTTTGTTATTTTACTTATAGATTTTGGAAGATGATGTTACCAAGAGAAGAAAACACTGTTTTTATCTCTAATGCTCCTATGATTGGATATATAGATAATGAAGATAGTAAAGAATAAAACATCTGACAAACAAAAAAAGGAGTGCATACGCATATCCTTTTTTTTGTTTGTATAGATTGTTTTTATTACTTAATATATCAAAATATCACTCCTAAAAATACTAATAATAAAATGATAACAAATCCATAAATAAATATTCTATCTAAATGTTTAAATTTTTTAGATGTCTTTTCACTGTTTATAATACTATCTCAATTTACAATACTATTACTTTGTACCTCTTCTTTAATAATAATTGGTCTATTTCATCAAAAAATAATATTAATTAATCAATTAACCATTCTTACAATAATGACTGTATAAATAACAATCACTGTATATATAACTATATGAATAATAGCTATAAATTTTACAAATTCTCAAATATCAAACATAAAAATTAATTAAAGTATATATGTAAGTATTATATCATATATGTTGTATTAGTGTCAAAAACACTATTCTAAAATTTTATATATAACTAAAGATTTTTAAATGTTATCAAGTCAATTTCCTGTAAATACTTCTTAAAAGTTCTAATATCAAACTCTTCAGGAGTACCATTAAAAATTTACAGTTAAAAAGCCCTTAGAATAGGGCTTTTTATAGTTATTTAAATTCTATTGACATATAATAATTTAAGGTATAATATATATACTATTTTTTTACAATAACTTTTCTAGAGGATACTTAGAATGAAAAAATTAATAGGACGTTTATTTATATTAACATTAATACTTACAACTTCAGCCTGTAGTCGTGATTCAAAAACTAATCACTTCAATGAAGCAATCACTTTTCAAAATGCACAATTAAGCAATCTTCCTTCTTCTACGTCATATGCAGAAAAAAGAGGTTTTGCTGACTTTAATGCAGATGGAATAACTGATATGGTTGAAGTCGAAGATACTGTAACATTTGGACAGAAATACACAGTTAAAATATTTAATGGTTTCCATAAGAATGGAATTTTACATTTTGCAAATAAGTATACAGAATTAGATTTACCTATAAAAATGAAATGGTTTTCTAGTGCAGTTAAAATGGATACCGGTGATGTAAATGGAGATGGTTATGCAGATATAATTTTCACACATTACACTGAAGGATTCACAGATGACTCTATACATATAGCATTTGCAATGAATAAAAAAGGGGTATCTTTTTCATTTGAGAAAGAGTCTGTAAAATTTGATATTTCACTTGCAGATAGTATTTTACGATTAATTGAAGCATTTGAAGGAAGTGGAGAGAGTTTATACGACTATTTAAAAATGGACTGGGCTGATATAGATGGTAATGGGAGTGATGACCTCTTATTAATTTGGGATTCAAGTCATAATATGGAGGTTGATATTATATTTACTGAAAAAAATGAATATCCAATCTTTACTAAACTAGAATCTACATACCTTCCTCTATTTCTTTATAATCGTTCAGTTAGAAAAGTAGATACTGAGGATTTTAACAATGATGGTTTAGATGATGTTATTGTTTTCCATGGTAGTTTTAGTGGCAATGAAGTAAGTATCTCTGTAGCTTTAAATGATGGTAAAGGAAAGTTTATTCCACATAAAGACCATACTTTCAAAGATACAGATATGAATCTATTTGATTTTGAGAAGTTTGATAGCTTTGATATTAATAATGATGGATTTGCTGACTTTATACATTTAGGTACAGTTGATGGACAAAAAAGTGCCTCTTTCAATCTGAACTTAAAATAATTTAAAGCCTCCCCTATCTTTTGATAGAGGAGGTTTTGTCTTTATATATTTTTCAATTGTTTTAAATTAATTTTTCACAAATACTTCTTAAAAGTTCTAACACAAAACTTTTTAGGTGTACCATTCTGAAATTACATGATATTTAGCACTACTTTTACCCACTGTAGTGCTATTTTTTATCAGTTCCAACGGGCTTTTTTCTTGTTTCATACTTGAAGAGAGTTTTTTTATTGGTAAAAACCAAGAATGCTCACTAATATGCAGTTTTTTATCTTTCATTTCAAAGTTCCAACCAAAACCTCTGAGTATCTCTTTTCTTGTTTGTAAATCTCAGTGATTAAATCCAGATGAAGCACGAATAACAAAATCAAATACTTTTTCAGTTGTTTCAATGCTTATATCAGTTTTTTTGTTTAGTTTTGTTATCTGTTCTCTGTAATTATTGATATCTATTTGATAATGTCTCTTTCTGGTTGTATATTCATCTTTTGTAATAATCTCATCCATAAGACTATCTGTGAGCTTATTTAATCTTCTTTCTGCGAGTATTTGAGAATCATACAAACTCTTTAATACTTTTTCTTTTTCTATCACATCGTTTTTAAAATCATCTTTTAAAACTTCTAATGCCCAACCTTTAAATTCTGGTATAATTTCTACACTACTGATAAAGTCATTAATCTGTTCTTCTATTACTTTGAGATTTACAGTTTTTTGAGAACAATCTTCACATCATTTCTTTCTTTTTGTACAATGATAGTAAATGTATGTTTTTCTTTCTCCTGTTGTTTTAATAGTTTTTGTTTTTTCTACTGCTGTTATAGCACTACCACACTCTCCACATTTAATAAATCCTGTATATGCAAATTCCTTTGTTTTTCCTCTCATATTCATCCCTTTTTCTCAGAGTAGTTCTTGTACTCTATAAAATTCTTTATAGCTTACCATAGCTGTATGCGTTCCTTTTCTAATAACGTCATTCCATAGAAAATCTCCTGTATAAAATGGATTTGCAAACATAGAATACATAGCCGTAAGAGAGAGTTTTGTAGATCATTTTCTACCAGAAGCGAGTTTCATAAATCCCCAATCTTCATTTGCTATTCTCATTATTTGAGGGACTGAATAATTCCCTGTGAGCATCATATCCCACATTTTTCTGACAAGCTCAAATCTATCTGTATCTTTCTCAATAGTTCTTTCTAATCTATTATTTATATATCCAACTGGTGCTTTTCATGGAAATACTCCTCTCTCTACTTTTGAATCCATTCATCTTTTTACATTCTTTTTTAGATCTAATATAAACTGATTACTCATTCAAGTTTCTACACTAAACATCAAACCTGCATCAACTGGATTATATTCTCTATCACTTGTGATAATCTTGTCTAGAGTTCCATTTTGTAACATAAATTGAATTGTACCTGTATCTATAGGATTTCTTGTGAGTCTATCTATTTTCCACGATATAATCCCCTTTGCTTCTCATGATTGTATTCTTTGAACCATTTCATTAAATCTATATCTTCAAGGTGCTTTTGCACTCATACTTTCTTGAAAGACCTCAATTATATTAATATCTAATAGTTGAGCTTTTTGTTTCATAACATTTATTTGATCGTCAATTGATTGCACTTGTTTATCTTCTGAATCTGTAGATTTTCTTACATACAGAAAGTATTTATTAGTATTATTTGTCATTATGTATTTGTTTAGTATCTAAATTTTAAACAAACTAAAAGGATAGTCCTGTGCAACCTAAAACAATCATACCTTAAAAAAAGAATACAAAAATTTAGTCAGAACTACCCTATATAGTTCTTTTTCCAAGGAAGCAGAGAATGTTTTAAGTTGCGTAATCATTATATATAATTATTTGTTTTTATAAACTTTTTCTTCTAACATTCCTTTAAATTTCTGCTTTTTATATTTGAGTCAACTACATCATCGACATATAAATTCATTATTGACAGTATAAAGAGTAAAAGCTCTCTTATTACACTTAGGACATGCAAACCAATTTCTATATCCTCAATAATTTGCTTTTGTTTGTATGATTTCTATTCCCTCTAATTTAATATGTAATAGCTCTTCTCTGAGACTTTCTTCTATTTCTCTATACACTTGTTTGATAGTAATTTTCGGACACTGCTCGAGATAATTTTTTCCTAAATAATTAATCTTTAATGTTTTCATTTTCTGGTTTATTATTATTAATTTGTTGATTTTGTGAGAAATAAGCATTTTTAGTTTTTACATTAATACTCATTTGTGGTTTCTTGATTTCTATAAGCATATTTAACGATGTGAAATAGTGTCTGTTTGCTCTATCCATTTCCTTTCATAGCATAGACAAATATCGAGTTCTCTCATCTGATAGATATTCTCCTGTAGCCATTACATTTGTATATTTTTTTGATAACTGCATAACTTTTCAATAGCTATTTGCTATTATTTCACAAAGAGATCTCTCTGCTGTATTTAGACAATCATATTGCTCAATTAAATCATTAGTAAATTCAATTATAGTCGTTCTTAAAAAATCATCTTCTTGAGTTTCTGCTAATCCAACATGGCTTTTTGAAAAATTATCTATTTTTCTAACATTTTTTTGTAAGTATTCCTTTTCCTCATCACTCCATTCTCAGATTTTTCTAGTAAGTAACTCTCATACTTTCGCATAAATATGATCTGGATGAGAGTCATAATAATTAGCTCTTCATAATCTCTTTTTTACTTCTTGTTTTGTAAGAGGTTTTGATAGTTCATTTTCTTTTATCTTGTTAGTTTTCACTTTATTAGTCTTTCCCATAGTTCTATATTAATTGTTAAAAGTTTAGAACACTAGCACATGGCTATATATAGGCAATAATATTATTTTTGTTCTAAATGTTCTTGTTCTATTTAATTTCTACTCAGTAATATGTTTTATCTCATATTCTGATTTTCTTTTTTGGATATTTTGAATTATTCCAGAAATACTTTACAGTTTCTTTTTCATCTAAATTATTCTCAAAACAGTATTTTTGAAGATAATCTTCTATCTCTGCTTTTGTTATTTTTCCTTTTATGTTTGAATAGTTTTCTTCTAACCATTCCCAAAAATTATTTGCTTCATTTTGCGACCTTTCTTCTAACTCTCTTTTATCTTGATTATCGAGTGCTTCTAGTTTCTTATATTCCAAAACCTCTGGATAGTTTTGAAAGAGCCAAGCTATATAATTACTTACAATTTCTGTATCTTTGATTGCTTTATTTACATCTTTTCAATTCTTCAGTTTTGACTCAGAACGAATAATAGTAAATCTCCTATTCCCTTTATCTTTATCATCTAACTGTAAAGGTTTATTCGAGTTACTTGATATGAAAAACCAAGCTATATTTTCTATCTGATACGGTTGAACTCCTTTTTCATTTATAGTGATTTTATCAGCTCAAATAATATTTTTTAACTTATTGAGTATTTGAGAATCCCCTCTAGTGTTATTCGTAGATATTTCTGCAAACTCTACGGCTATTTTTTGTCATTTATAGGTATCAAAAGCAGAAGATAAATCTCTTTGTCATAGGTTTGCAAGAATGTGTTCTTCTCAGAATATAGTTCATAGCAATGAAATAAATGTTCCTTTTCAACTTCATCCTTTTCCATAAAAAACTATAGACGGCAAAGTATGGTCGTTTATATTCAAATATTTATAAAATATAGCTCTGTGGAGATATTCAATATTTTCATCTTTATAACCTGCTACATTTTCGATTAATTCTTGTATATATTTATTTATTTCAGGACTCCCTGAAGGGAGGAGAATTTTATCCTCCTCTAATAAATTTAAACATCCTGATTTCCCTCCCCTATAAAAACAGATATCATCGTATGTATTAATAATTCCATACTGTCTCAGTCCTCTGAGTTCCTTCTCACTACACATTATATTACTCATTACTTCGTTTGGTCTGAAAAACTTTTTACGGTCTATCCAGAAGTATTTTGCTATTCACTTTATGTAGGCATAGTTATCCAAAAGATCAGAAGTTATTTCTTCCAATCTTTCATTGAATTTCTCATTTTCAAGGCTCATGATTTAATATTAAGAGTATAATTTTATAATTTTTTTAAATGCTTCTTTCTGGTCTATATTTTCTATCTCAGCAATAAAATTTACTATTCATCATCATTTTTGACAGCCAAAACAGTAAAAACTATTCGTGTGTTCATATATTCTGAAACTCGCAGAAGAATCATTGTGATTAGGAAAAGGACAACGTAGATTTCTTTTCAGGTTATCAGGTAACCTCATATACATTTCTATAATTTCACGAATAGGAATAGATTGAATATCTACTTGTTTTCTAAAGTTATTATTCATTTCATAATTCAGCTTATAAAAGCGAGTAATTCTTTCTAAAAATTTCTTAGTTAATTCGATTTCTTGACCTCATGAAAAATAATATTCAAATACATCTATAAAATATTTTGATATAGCATTTATCTCTTCATATCATTCTTTCATCTTCTTTCTCGCAAGTTGATATTCATACGGTAGTTTTTCACGAAGATATTCATCACCTACACACTCTATAAGAGATTTTAATTCGCTTTTAGATAAAGAGTTCAATAATTCTTTTTCTATCAAATGTGGAGTATTTTTGCTCATATATTCTCTTTCGAGGTCTATGAAACTATCTATTACTATTGTTTTCATATTTTCTTTGGATTAGAAAATACGATCTTCACGTGATTTACGAGTATAGTTCATAGTTCAAGTGCTTCTGAGTCTTTCAAATCAATATCAAAATGAGATTTGAATAATTGTTTAAAATTGGTTAATTGGTCTGTTGTTAATTGCATCTTTTACAATGTTAACAACTTAATGCATTAAGTTTGAAATAATCAAGTGTGTACTTCACTTGCCTTTCAATAGTATTTTTGACGCAAAAAAAAGATAGAAGTACTATCTATACATCTACCATAAAAACCTTACTTTTAATCTAAATATAAGGAATGTATTAAAAAGTATTTCTACCTAACTTTCTACTATTTTACTATTATTACATACTATTATTTTAGATAACATTTATATGTTTTTTCAATTGTATCATATTTAATTATTATATTACTATCTAATCCATTTTTCTTTAGATTAGATCGAAATGTTTTTAGATACTGTGTAAAAGCTGTTTCTGTCTGTTGAGTAATTTGTATAATATTTTTTCTACTCATTCATCAATTTGCTGTATTATTAATAATAGATTTTAAAATATCTTTTTCTATTTTTTTCAATCTGTAAACTATTTTTCAATTCTCATCTTTTATATGATCTCCAATTATTTTTAATCATTTACATTGACCTCCTTCTAATAACGATATTTTAATATCTCCCTCTTGATTTTTAATTTTATTTTTTTCTTTCACTATTTTTGATATTGCTGACACTTCACTAATTATGGTTTTTTCCATACGACTTTGGGCTTTATCTAATTTTTTCTGTAAGTTAATTACTTTGTCTTTATCAGATATACTACCTTCATCTAAGTAAACATCAATAAATTTATCTGTAATTTCTATATGAAATCTTTTCTGATTATCTCAAAAATCAGGATATTCATTTAAAATAATATATCATTGATTTTCTAAATATAATATTGGTGTAAAATTATCATAAT
>JAWUYB010000021.1:0-30914 GCA_034111025.1 Candidatus Altimarinota bacterium
TATGAATAAATATATGTTTGAATATAATAACAACAGACCACAATGGAACAGAAAAAAAATGACTCCTGTACAATACAGAAATCATCTTTTAAATAATTAAATTCTTTTTTATTTCCACTATACTTTAGTGGGGGCAGTTCACATAAGATTCTGTTTTTTATTTAGCTACTTGGTTCCCTATTTTTTCGTACATATTATAATAATATTCTACAAAACTTCTAACAAGAGTATTTTTAGGAAAGAAGTATTTTCATTCTTTTACCGCATAATCTAATAAGAATATATCTGAAGATTGTTTTTCTAAATATGTATAAATTAATTTTTTATAGTGAATTATATATAACTCTGAAACTTTATTATAATTTTCTTTAGTATAATTAAAATGAACTTTCTCTCCATCAAAACTAATAATATCAGATTCGAATAATATATCTAAATGAATCAATGCTTCACAATAATATGGAACTATATCTTCTATTTTTCTATATTTCATTAAACCAATACTTCTATAAACATGAGTCATGATAACATCTTGATTGAGATCTTTATTTCCTCATTTCATAAAATATGCTACCAAACCTCATGTTGTTGCTTTAAATTCTTCTATATTTTTGAAATTCCCTGTTTCATTCATGAGATTTTCTGTATCTAAATCAAGCCATAATGTGTGACCAAATTCGTGACCTATAGTTTCAATATCATATATTTTGAAATATCTCTTTGCATCATTTTGTATAAAATCATGGTGTAATTTAACAAAAGTTTCATCAAATATATTTTCTGTTATTTGCATTTTTGGTAATGATCTTTGGCTTTCTAATACAAAGCCTGGAAAAGCAAAAATCTTTTTTCCATGAGCTTCACTCACAACTTCATCATTTGGTACAACTTGTGCTGAAAATAGACCACAAAATTCTGCTCAGAAATATAATACAGGAGTAGATATATAGAGTTGTACTCTATTCATATTTTCTTTAGAATAGTTATAACTTGCTTTATATTTACATCTGCCAATATCATCATAAAGAGTTTCATACATATCTTTCATATCTGATTCAACTACTGAATCTAATACAGAAGTATCAACTATTCTGATATCCCATTCTGGTGCAACAGCTTTTCTATATAAATCTTCGTAAAATTCGAGAGGATGACCAATTTGAAAAGGTGTATCTATTTTCATCCAAGCTTCTTCTACTGTTCTCCATTTAGATACTACTTGATTTATATCTTCTTCAGAAAAAGCATCTTTCAGAGCACTAAGATAATCAATATATTCATTTTTTCTGTTATAAATTTTATCTTCTAACTTTTCTAATTTTTTAATAAAATTATCAAACTCAACTACTATATCTGAGACTTCGATTGGAAATGCTTTTGAGTAAGTAGCAACTTCATGTCCTTGTTTTGTTTCGATTAAAGCTGAATAACTTCTATCTACTGATTCTCAATTTATTTTATCTGCGTCTAAATTATTTTCTGATAAATATTTTAAAATTTCTTCTGTATTATCAAACTGACTTTCTAGGTTTTTATTTACTGTTTCAATAATATGTGAATGCCATGCTAGATAAAAATCTGTAAAAGATTCTCCTACATTTTGAACTCATTTTAAAATTTCTAAATAAAACTCACTAAATAATTCTTCATCTTGAGCAAATGATATAATTTCAGAAAATATATCGTTATGATAATTTTTTACAAAAATATATGCTTCATATAAAATATCTGGTATTTCTTCAGATGTTTTTCAGTCTTTTTGCAAACAAAGTTTTAATGCATCTTCTTTTAATTGTCCTAAACGCATATAGACGGCATAACGGGTTTCGTCTGTAATTTTTAGATCTAAAAACACTAAAAATGAATTCAGTATATCTCTTTGTTCACCTTCTCAATCTAAACCAATTTTTAATTCATTTAGTTCTGCTTGTTTTGCCTTATAAAAGTTTAAAAATACTTGTAAATTTTGTTCAAATTCTTGTTTATTCATCATCTTTTCACTAAAAAATATTATCTTGAGTATAGTGAAAAAATCTAAAAAAGATATAAAAAATCCTAATATTTAGAATTTTTATTTAAAATTCTTCTATACATATCTACACAAGGAACACTATCATAATTTATTTCAGTTATAGTTCATTCATCACAAGATAATATTTGTGAATCCTCTTTGATACTTAATATAATTGGTGAATGACTAGCAATCAAAAATTGTGATCACTGAGAAACCATGTATTTTATTATTTCAATAACCTTCATTTGGTTAAATGGAGACAGTGCAGATTCTATTTCATCAAGAATATATAATCCAACTGTTTCCTTCTGAGCTTCAAATATTTTCATAAATTGTTGCCCATGTGAAAAATTATGCAGATTTTCTCAACCATAAGGTGTAAAGGCATTTCAATCCTCTAAATTTTGTAAATAATTTACGAAATTATATATTCACTCTGCACGAAAAAAATATCAATGTAAAAATTTACTCGGTTGCCATGAAAGAGATAACCAGTTATTTTCTAAATTATCTATATTATTTGTATTATAGAGAGTATTTTTACTTCCTCATTCTTTATTAAATCATACTGCTACAGCTATATGCTCCATAAGTGTTGATTTACCAGAACCATTTTCTCATACAAAGTATGTAATTGATTTATTTAATTCTAATTCTTCTATGTCATTAAAGATAGGGATATTTTTTATATAGTCATCCTTTGTATCCATTTTTTCAAGATGATTTTGTTCTTCATCATCTTCATATAATTTTTCAATATTCTCTTGTTGGCCTAATTGTGATTTATCAAAATATATAGTTTTTAAAAAATTTCTTCTCATAATTTTTAGAATTAATTTATATATACAAAATATATACTATTTAAAGATAAATACAAATAAAAACTTCTAATTTTAGGAGTTTTTATTGAAAATAATAATATTCATTCATATATTCTATAAAATTATCATATTTTTTCTTAAAATATTTCCAATTTCTACCATCTCTACTTACTTCTAATTTTATTTTTTTATTATCTTTATACCCTGTAAAGAATAATTCACCTTCCATCCATTTATTCAATATCACATTATAATATATATCTATTCCTAATCACTCTCAACTACCTCCTCAACTTGCTAAACAAAAATCTACAAGAAATATATTTTCATCTTGAGTTTGCTTTTCATCACCAATTACATGTAAAATGAATAGATACATACTTCTGTGAGCCCTATCATTCTCGGGAAAAAGGAAGTATTGAGAATTTAAATAGGATTATTAGAAGATACTTTCCAAAAAGAACAAATTTCGGTGATATCAATGAGGAAAACATAAAAAGAGTCTGCAATATAATTGCAGACTCTCCTAGAGAAATACTTGGTTTTCTTTCACCGAATCAAGTACATTTCAAATAGTTTCATCAACTATGTTTCTATTTTATATATTTTTTATATAATTACAAAAAATACGATGAGTATTATCTCTTTTTAACTTAAAAATAATTGCGTTTGGGTATTGAATTCAGCATATAATATTTTTATATTTTATAAGATATTATACATAAAAGTAAATATATATAAATATCCCTATTTTTGCTTTTAATTAATATTTTTTTATACTAAAATAATAAATATTTATATATAAAAAAATAAAGATGTTTTCACTTTTTACACGCAATTATGTTTGAACTTTTATTGGAATGTTATTCTTCTGATTATTGTTTTTTGCAAACTTAGATATGGTTTTTCATACACAAAGTATATTAACATATAATGGTATCCCTAATTTTGTATGATGGCTCCTTCCCATAACATTATTTCTATATTTTTGAGTATTCTTTTTATTCCAAAATAGATTATTATTTTGATCTAAAAAAGTTAAAAAATCATTAACATTATTATTCTTACTTGTTTCAATATTCTATTGAGCTATAGGACTTATGCTTCTTTATTTTGTAGCATTATGATATAGTTACTTATTAATTTGAGTTTGAATATCTATATTGTTAGCTTTTAAAAATATTTATTATTATAATAGCGTAAAACATAAACAATATTCTTGAAAAATTAAACTTAAAGATTTCTTTAAAAATATTTCTATTTATTGAATAGTAATTATTTTATTTATCGCTATTTATACAAGACCTCTTCAAAATATAGAAATTCCAGAAAATTACTTTAATGTAAGCTTAGATCAAAAGCTTTCAGAAACTAAAAAAGTAGACTTGTTATTAGATATACAAATGAGTAAATATCTAAAAAATATTGCTTTAAAAGCAGATAATAATGCTGATTATAGTGTAATTATTTATAATTTTCCTCAAGCTACACTAGATGAGATTAATACAATATATGCTGCTACTTTAGAGTTAGCTGAACTCACTACAAATAATAATTATTCATTTAGTCATTTAATAAATTTACAAAAAGTAAGCTTATTAAAATATGAATACGAGATGCTACACAAAAATTATGATCAAGGTATAATTACTATGAATCATATATTAGATATCAATAAAAAAATTAGTGAGTTCAATATAAGCTTTGTAGATTTTATTAGTTATTTAAATCTACATACAGATATTATTGATGGGATTAATCATTATCTCTTTGTTTTAAATCAGCAGCAAACAAAAACAGTATTATTAAATCTTGATGAAATTCTTACAAAAGATGTCTGGAAAAAAGTACTAAAACAAGAATTTAATGAGCGTCTATCAAATATTGCTCAACTATATAGTATACCCCTAATTATAGATAAATCCGAAGTATTTAATGCTGCTATTTATATAGAATACCTTAAATCTGAGAATATAGATAATTCTAAAAATACATTAAAACTAAAAACTATAACTAGAAAAAATTATATATGACTATCTTATCTAGAAAGCTCTATTAAAAATTTAGATCTAGAATACAAAAAATTAGATAAACTCAGTAATCAAATTAAAACACTAAAAAATACACTTAATTAAGAGTGTATTTTTTTTAATATTTTATTGCAAATTTTTTCAGCTTTTTCGTCATTATTATCTTTATACCAATTGAGTCTTCTATTGATTTCATCTACAGAAGCCTGGATTACTACATCTTCGTCAATAATACATTCTCAAGCATTAGAGATTCACATATCTGTTGGTGATTTATATTGTCTAGTAAAGTTATTTTTTGGTAGAAAATTTTCAGATAATTGTTGTACTATTTCAAATGCTTCTATATCTCTATTGTAATTAATTGATTCTTCATTATATGCTGCTACATGGTAAATATCTAAAACGTTATAATCTCATATATCTGCAGTTGCAGCCTCATACGCTAAATTAACAGGATGTTCTAAATGAAGATTCCAAACTGGAAATGTTTCATACTTTGCATAACCCGATTCTATTTTTTTATTATGTTCTATGTAAATCTGACCTAAGCACGTAGACATTTTACCACTACTTGATGCTGCTCAAACAACTAATACTAGATTTTTTTTACATGGAATATATTCATCTATTCAATATCCGCTTTCTGATAAAACAATATCTACATCTTCTGGGTACCCCTCTATTTCATAACGTATATAACTTTTAATTTCTTTTTCCTTTAATAATTTTTGAAATTCTTTTACCTGTTCTATATTTTTTTTCTTTACTCTATTAATAGAAATATAAGGTGTTATTCAAAGTTTTTTTATAATTTCATCTATCATGTTTACGCAATAGTCGATGTATGCTTCTCAATCAGTTCATAACATACGATTTTTTTTGATATCTTTTGCATTCACACAAAAAATCACATCAGCATTTTTAGCTAATGATTTAAAAATGCGTCTTTTTGAATCTGGATAAAATCCAGGTAAGACTCTAGCAGCATGTGCATCATAAAGAAATTTTCACCCTATTTCTAAATAGAGTTTTCAAGAAAATTTATCAATTCTATCTTGAATTGCTTCTGTTTGAATTTGGATATATTTTTCTCAATCAAAACCAGGAATATCATATTCTAATATATCAGAACTTTGAATCATATATTTATTATTATTATTATACTTTTATAGTATAACAGACCTATTATAGAGATACAAAAAAAGCATCTAGACAGTAGATGCTTTTTTTGTATAAAAATTATTAATAAATTATAACTTTTTTATTTGTAAATGCTTTTAAACCTTCAGGTCCATTTTCTTTACCAAAACCTGATTTTTTAACTCATCCAAATGGAAGAGATGCTTTTGATCAAGCTGGTTTATTAATGAATACCATTCAAGTATGAATTTTTCTAGCAACAGCTCTTGTTTGTTCAGGTTTATCACCAAATACACAACCGCATAAACCAAAGTCTGAATTATTGGCAATTCTTACAGCATCATCTAAATCTATAGCTCTAATAAGTGATGCTACAGGGCCAAATACCTCTTCTTTAAATGAAGTCATAGTTTCATCAACTTCCAATATAGTTGGAGCATAAAAATTTCATGTTCATTCAATTTTATTACCTCATGCCAATATTTTTCAACCTTCAGCTACTGTTTTTTGCACTTGATTATCTATTTCTTTAACTAATTTTTTTGAAGATAATGGAGCCATTTTTGTAGCTACTAACATAGGATCTCAAATATTTTGATCGTTCATATGTTTTATAAAATGACTTTTGAATTCTTCATAATTATTTTGAGTAACTATAATTCTTTTAGACGAATTACATTTTTGACCTCAGTTTGCATTTCTTGCTTTTACAGCAGCGAGAGCTACTGCATTTAAATCTTTACTATCACATACAATAAATGCATCATTTCAACCAAGTTCTAACACAGAAGGTTTTAGATTTTTTCAAGCTAATGACCCTAATGTTTGTCATGCAAATTCACCTCAAGTTAGATTCACTCCTTTTACTTCATTTCTTGATAAAATATATTCAGATTCACGAGAAGATATAATAATATTTTGATAAACTCCAACTGGAAATCCTGCTTCTAAGAATAATTTTTCGATCATTTCTCAAGCCATAGGTACATTTGAAGCATGTTTATAAATAACAGTATTCCCTGCTAATATATTAGGAATTGCAGCTCTTAATACTTGATTAAATGGAAAATTCCATGGAGCAACTCAATATAACACTCAGATTGGGTCATATGTTGTATAACCTTGTACTCATTCTGTATCAAATTCTTCATCCGCTAATATTTCTTCAAAATTATTTGCAAACCAACGAGTTAATCAAGCTGTATTTTTTAAGCCTGCTAATGATTCTGAATATAACATTCCCATTTCAATAGTTTGAATTCTAGCCATTTCATCTTGATTTTTTTCAAAAACTTCAGCTAATTTTAAAAATAATTCTTTCTTTTCTAAAAAACTTGTATTTTTCCAATCAGAAAAAGCTCTATCAGCAATATCTATTCTTGTTGATAATTCTTCTCTAGATAATAAATTAAATTCTCAATTTACTTCTTGATTAAATGGATTTATTGATTGTATTTTTGACATATAAATGAGTATTAAAAAAATAGGTATACAGTATAATCAAAATTGATTATATAAAAATAAAAAAAGTATCAAAAATTATTTAATCACTCCATCAGCTGGATAATCAAAATCGATATCTATGATTTTTAATCATTTTTCCGTTAGTGTTTTATTGAGGATTTCTTTGAAATCTTCTTTTTTTTCAACTTTATATCATTTTGCTCAAAAACTTTCTGCGAGTTTGACAAAATCAGGATTTTTGAAATCTAAACCATAATCTTTGAATCAAGCATGCTCTTGTTTCCATTTTATCATTCAATAATTTTCATTATTTAATATAACTATAGTCATATCAATATTTAATCTAACAACTGTTTCTAAATCACCTAAGTTCATTACTATTCATCCATCTCATGTAATACATATAACATTACTACCTGGATTTTGTCTCTTTGCCTCCATGGCTGTTGCATATCCTGCCCCCATAGTAGCCAATGCATTATCTAATAGAACTGTATTTGGTAATTTTGCCTTGAAATTACGTGCTATCCAAACTTTGTATAGTCCATTATCTAAAGTTAAAATATCCTTGGCCTTTAATATATCTTGTAAATCTGATACAAGTTTTCTCGGCATCATATAAGGAAAATTTGATTCTAATTTAATATTATCATTTATTTTTCTTTGATTGATTTCATTAAGAGTATAAATCTCTGTAAAATCCCAATCTTGAAAAATATTATCTTCACATAAATGCCAAAATAAATTCCCAATATCTCATATTAAATCTAAATATGGACTGTATACGAAATCATAATTCGATTCTACAAAGTTAATATTAATAACAGGTTTTCAATTTATTCATAGAATATCCGTAGGTTTTTCTACATTATCATATCATACTGAAATAATTAAGTCAGATTTATTTATTGAATCATGTATATAATCTCATGAAGTTAAAGCAGCTGTTCAAATATATTGTTTGAGTGTTTCATCTACTACTCATTTTCACATTTGAGATGAGAAAAAAGGAATATTATATTTTACTATAAATTCAGTGAGATATTTTGAAACCCTTTTTCTATTTGCTCATGATCCTATTAATATTATTGGAGATTTAGCTTTTATTATTTCTTCTTTTAAAATTTCTACACCTTTTTTATCAATAACAGGCCTTCTTTGTTTTTGGGTCTTTAAATCAACTATAGCATATTCATCTTCTACGATTTCTGCTGCAATATCTTCTGGTAATTCTAAACAAACAGCTCAAGGTTTTTCTGAACATGCTATATTAAATGCATTTTCTAAAATATATGGAACTCTTGCTCCATTTACAATACTTACAGCATATTTAGTCACTGGTTTCATCATAGATATAACATCTATGATTTGAAATGCTCATTGTTTTGATTTATTCTGTGGTTTTTGTCATGTAATAACAATTAATGGCATTCATCATAGCTGTGCATATGCTACTCATGTCATCATATTTGTAGCACCAGGTCATAATGTAGCTAATGCTACACCAGGTATACCTGTGTATCTACCTGAAGTTGCTGCCATAAAAACAGCAGTTTGCTCATTACGAGTTAAAACTAATTCTATAGATGACTTTTGGAGAGAATCTAATAAATCTAAATTTTCTTCCCCTGGTACTCAATATACAGTTTTAACTCATTTATTTTCTAGAATCTTTACCATTAAATCAGATGTTCTCATAATTTATATATCAGTTATTAAATATATAAACTAGATTATATAATAACCTTAAGAAAAACTAAAATGTTTATTAAATATTCTTTTGAAATCTTTTCAAATAATTTATGAGGTTTAACAAATATATTAGTAATATATGGCTAGTTCGAATATTAATGTGTTTTTTAACATGAAATACTTTTGTAAATATTTATACTTTAGAGATATTCAAGAAAGCTATAACGCGCAAAAAATTAAGAAAAAATACCTGATTAATATTATTAAATAAAAAAGAAAAATCCAAGCAATTTGCTTGGATTTTTTGGACAGCCTCTCAATGCTTTCTTTTTTATTTAGTCTATTTTGTAACCGAATCATTTGATAGTACTTATAAACTCTTTACAGAGTTTATTTCTTAGATTAGATATATAAACATCTAATTTAGAATCTGAGTCAAATAACGCATCTCATCATCCCCATGCGAACTCAATAATATCAGTTCTTGAAACTGGCTTTTCTTTATTGTTTAATAAAACTTCTAATATTAAAAATTCTTTTTGTGTTATTGATACAGGTTTACCTGCTTTCGAAAATACTCTTTTTTCCAAATCGATATGAACTTCTCAAAAATCGTAGGCAGTAACTTTTTCATTTCTTCTAAAAATAGAGTTGATTCTTGCTTCTAATTCTCGCAGATCAAATGGCTTTACAATGTAATCTTGTACCCCATTCTCAAATCAAAGTAATTTATCATCAATAGCACCTTTTGCAGTAATCATAACTATTGGTACATCTGATTTTTCTTTTAATTTAGCAGCAATAGTAAAACCATCTACTTTTGGTAACATAACATCTAATAATAACATATCATATGTCTTATTTAATGCTTGATCCAATCATTCATCTCAACTGTAACAACTATCTATTTGAAAATCTTCTAGTTCTAAATATTCCTTTATACTATCAGAAATGTCTCTATTATCTTCAATCAGTAATATTTTTTTCATAATCATTTATATAAGGAACTAAAATTTTATAACAAACTTTGAGCCTTGTCCTTTCTCAGATTCTACTTCAATTTTCCATTTGAATAATTGAACAATCCTAGCAACAATAAATAATCCTACTCAAAATCATTCTTGGTTAACATCTTCTCTATAAAATTTATCCCATATATTATTTAATACATCTTTTTTCATTCATTTACCATAATCTTTTATCCAAATTTCACGTGAGTTTCATCAAATTTCAATAACTCCATTTTCGTCTGAAAACTTCACTGCGTTTGATACTAGATTATCTATTATAATGTTAAAAATATTTTTATCAATTTTCTGCACTATATTTCCCTCAAAATGATATGATAATGAAATATTTTTTTCTGAATTGGCTATATAGTCATTGATATAGCTAGGTAAATATTCTTTTAGGCTTACCTCTTTATAGTCAAATTCCTCTATTCATTCTGTTTTTCTACTTAATATAAATAGTGTTTCTAAAATGTTGTTCAATTTTTTTGTTCTATTTTTTATAGTATCAAGAAGTTTATCTAAATCATCAGGTTTAGATTTTCATTTTTCAACAAGCTTTTTATATAAATCTATTTTCGAATTTATAACCATTAGTGGTGTTTTAAATTCATGTGAGACATCAGTAATAAATTGCTTTAGATTTTGAGTCTGATTTCTTATTTTGAGTATAGATTGATTTATTGTATTTGCTAAAATTTTCACCTCATCATCATTACATCATTCACATTGTATTTCATCATAAGAATCCAGTGATATGTTCTTTGCTTCTTGAGATATTTTACGTAAATCTCTAAGTGTATAACCAGTAAATATTTTTCAAACAAAATAAGATATCAGTAATGATATTAATATAATTACTAAACTTATCTTAATAATAAGAATTTGAGATTTAATATATGGAGTAGTATCAAATAATACTTTTACTGTACCTATTTCATTATAATCTTGTGAAAAAACAAAAAATATTTTTCAAGTACTCTCATCAGTATAAAATTTAGCATCTTTTAATTTTTCTAGAGACGTTTCGGAATCATGAATTTTTCATGCTACTCAATCTGAGCATTCTAATGTTTCATTTAAATGACCATTATTTATAATAATAGTATCTTTTGTAAGAATATATTCTTTAAATGCCTGAATATTACTCCCCGAGTTGGAATTACTATACTGTATATAGTTCCTATTCATATCATAAAGACTTTCTGCTTTTTGATCTTCATACCATAAGTAAAAATAACTTATATTAATCGTCAATAAAAGCATTATCATAAAAAATAGATTTACTAACGCAAATATAATTGATGTTCTTCTAGATGTTGTGAGATTTTTGAAATATTTCATAGGTTTATATAATTTATAGTAATGGAAGTAGATTATTCTACTTCTCCTCTATCTTTCATAGCATCAAATACTCTTTGCATTGCGATAATATATGCACCACTTCTAAGAGAAGTTTTATATTCTTCAGATTTATAGAATACAGCGTTTGCTGATGATGTGATTTTTTTATGAAGTTTAGAATCTATTTCATCTTCTTCCCAATAAAAATTCATATTATTTTGAACTTGTTCAAAATAACTCACCATAACACCTCATGCATTTGCAAGAATATCTGGGATAACCATAATATTTTTTTCTTCTAATATTTTATCAGCTTCTGGTGTTATTGGCCCATTTGCTAATTCTAAAATAATGGGAGATTTTATTTTATCAGCATTTTTGTTCGTGATTTGATTTTCTAATGCCGCTGGTACTAATATATCAATATCTAGTTCTAATATTTCTTTTTCTGCTAATATTTTTCATCCATTATATTCAATTACTGATTTTTTATTTGCTTTTAAATTTGATATTTCATCAATATTTAATCAACTAGCATCATAAATTCAACCTTTTGAATCTGAGATTCATACAATAATGGCTCATAATTTTTCTAATATTCTTGCAGCTGTTAATCATGCATTTCATGCTCATTGTATAGCTATATGTTTTCATTCTAATTCCAATTTATTTAGTTTAAGTATTTCTTGTAATACATAAACTCATCCTTGAGCTGTAGCAGCTCATCTTCATAATGATCCTCAACTTGTGAGTGGTTTTCATGTAAATGATCCTGGAGAATATTTTCATACTAATAATGAATATTCATCCATCATCCAAGACATGATTTTTGGATTAGTATTAACATCAGGTGCTGGCACATCTGTTTCAGGTCCAATATATTTATATAAAGCTCTTACATATCATCTAGAAAGTCTCTCTAATTCACCTTCTGATAACTCTTTTGGATTTACAATAATACCTCATTTTCCTCCTCCAAGTGGAATATCAACAACAGCACATTTAATAGTCATCCACATAGAGAGAGCTTTTACTTCTGATCTTGATACATCTTGATGAAAACGTATACCTCATTTAAATGGACCTCTTGCATCATTATGTTGAGAACGCAATCAGGTAAATGTTTTAACTTTACCATTATCCATTTTTACTGGAATATTTATTTCAATAATTCTTTTTGGGTGTGAAATCAGTTCGTATTTATTTGTATCTAGACGACAACCATCATACAAATCACATGCTTGTCTCATTTGTTTTCTTGCATTATC
This sequence comes from Candidatus Altimarinota bacterium, assembly GCA_034111025.1. Taxonomy (GTDB): domain Bacteria; phylum Patescibacteriota; class Gracilibacteria; order BD1-5; family UBA6164; genus CAJXJP01. Next base: position 12,787 of record JAWUYB010000021.1, read on the forward strand.
AAATGCATCATTCATATTTTTTTCTAACATATTGTTTTAATTACCAAATAGTATGTGTCTAGAATATCTCTGAACCTTAAATCAGTCTTAAGATAAGTCTATATTTTTATAATGTTTTATTCTGTAACTTGTATTTCCCTTTGTAATAGTAATTACATTAAATTTAATATTTTCTAAATCTATTTTATTTTTCATACAATATGAGTAAATAGATTTTTCTAATTTAAATAATTTTGATTTAGTAATACTTTCTTCTGCCGTTCAATACTTGTCATTACTTCTATATTTTACCTCAATAAAGAAATATATATTATTTTTTTCAGCAATAACATCAATTTCTCAAAATCTTCCAAATTTATAATTTGAATCAATTATTTTATAGTCATGTTTCTGTAAAAATTTAATAGCCATAACTTCTCACAAATCCCCCTTTTGCTTTGTAGTTTGCATATTTTCTATTTTTTAGTATATATTTTTTTAAAGTATTAAGCAGATAAATAAACAGCTTATCTTGTTTATTTATATATAATTACATCTAATATATTTTTAGTAATATCATCTATATTTCTCATTTTTAGATCTTCTTCACAATCGATTTTTACCCAATCAAGATTTTGTTGAACAATAGACATAGCTGAAGCATGTGCATTGATTAAATGATTTTTATCTTCTTCATGAAGATCCATTTTTTTTCATCATTTTAAATATTCTCTTTTTTCTTTTTTGAGAACTAACATTTGACTCATTTGTGGACTCACATTCAAAAAAATTGTTTTGTCAGGTTTTGGAATACCAAAAATATTATATTCTAAATCACTGAGCCATTCTAGAAATTCTTCTTTTTCTTTTATATCTGAAATTTTACCAGCTTGATGTATCATATTAGCTGAAACATATCTATTTGAAAGAATATAATCATATTCTTTCATATCTTTTTTTCCATCATGATAGGCTTGAAAGCGATCAACTGCATAAAATATACTTGCTTGTTTTGCTGATATTTCAGTTCAATAATCTCAATTTAAGTATTTTTCAACCATAAATGCTGACTTTTCTCAATATCTAGGAAAATCTAAAATTTTTACAGTTTTTCATTGTTTTTCTAATTCTTTTGCGACTAATTCTATCTGAGTTCATTTTCCGCTTCCATCAATACCATCAATGACTATAAACATTAAATTATTTTTAAAAATTATTTATATTTAGTATATGTAAATTTTGAAATAAAAAAATAGAAATAATTAATTATTTCTATTTTTATTTACAATACGACTTGCTAAATCTGTTACAAATTTTGCAGATTCCTCAGTATGTCAGATTTGTAATAGATAGTCTGGATTTGTTGTTTTATATTCATCAACTTGAGTTAATCTTTCTATTTGTATCATAAGAACACCAAACATAAGTGCTGGAATTCTATCATATTTAGTTATTAAATTATTTAAATACACAACTAATCCCAATTCAGATAAATCTTCTCAAACAAATGTTTCAGCTCTATGTCTCTTTCCATCTTCTCATTTTTTAAGTTTATTATCAGCTTCTTCTTTTAATTCTTCTAATGATTTCGAATTATCAAAAGTACTTATTGCATGAGATGTTACTATTGAAACATCTACTCATGAAATATCAATTTTCTTTAATTCTTTATTAATTCTCTTTTCTATTTTTATTAAAAATTCTTCTATTTTTGTTGGATCTGTTTCATTTCAATTATCAATTATTAATCCCATTTCATCTCATCATACTCTCACGGGATAATCTCAAGGTCTCATAGCATTACGAATAACAGATCACATTTCAGATAAAATATAATCTCATACTACATGACCATATACATCATTAATATGTTTAAAATCTGCTACATCAAAAAATATAAAGCTATAATTATGTTGTACCTTTTGTTTATCTATATATTCGTCATTATCATTTGCGTCTAATACTTGATCATTTTTACTGAGTTCTTGAGGCTTCGGTTTATTTAGTAATTTTTGCGCAAATCATACATTATATATATTTGTTAAAGGATCAATATATTTTGATTCAATGTTCTCACTAGATTTTATAATTTCTCAACTATGATTACGGTAATAATTATGTAATCAAAGAATATCTGTCTTATCTCATAATTTTAAGTTCGTTCTTTTTTTATTCTTTACCATTATAGCAGTATAAATAAATTTATCTTCTCATATTGATAATTTCATATATCAAATTTCTCATTTTTCACCTATTTCATCGAAAATATGTAATCATTTATCTTTATCTTTTCATTGACTTTCTTCAAGTCACCTATTATTATTACAATCAATAATAGATTTTTTGGAAACAAATTGAGTATTAATAAACTCTAAATTTGTAAATCTATTTGTGAGATCCTGTATAATACTTTGGGCATAGTCTGGAATAGTAACATATTCATTATCATCTGGTAGTCAAATATCTAAAGATAACCCTACTTTATGTAAATAGTCATTTAAAATACTAGGTTGATCCAATCAATCTAATATTTCATTTATCTGCTTTAATGTAATACTTTTTAAACTTTCTATTAAAAAGTTTTTTTCAAAATTTTTATATTTTCTTAAACCTTGTATTTCACTATGAACTAATTTATTTGGTTTATCATCAATTCATGCACTTATTGTTTTACCTGTAATTGACATTCTATTTTTTTCAATAATTAATTATTAATATTGTATCATAAAAAAAGAAATAAGACAAAATCTTACTTCTAATTTAATGATTTTTCAATATCTGACTTAATACCTAACCTTATATATATTTCCTTATATCTTCCTTCTGCTTCTTTTGATAGCTCACTTGAAAGTTGCTTAATTAAATACCTTCTAAATAATTCAATCATATTTAAATTTTCTTCAGTACTTATTTGCTTATGGTCTTGAACTTTTTCATATTGCTGAGCTTGCCTTGTAAGGTAATAATCATACATATTTTCTAATTCTTCTATACTTAATCTCAGGCAAAAATTTTGAAAATTTTCTCAAATTTCTTGTTTTTTTTGAATTGATTTCATTGATTTTGGCATATGATCAATAATTGAAAATATATCACCATTATCACCTCAAATTTCACATCTAAATACTTGCATAATATCCAAATTACTAATTAAATCTGACTCCTTTTATATTATTTATATACAAGTATTATATTTTATATCAAATAAATGTCAACGAGCTATTTTTAGTTCTGTTAAAAAACTCTATATTTTTGTTTTATATAATGAATTATGGTAAAATAATAGTAGATATAAATATAAAAAATAATTATGACTCAAGCTAAATGATTTGATACTTATAGTAATTGATTAGAACATGAAGATATAGAATCTAAAATTATATGATTAGAAAACGATTATAAAAATTTAACTCTCTCTCAAGAAATACGTAATGATATTAAAAAAAATATATTAGATACGATACAACAACTCCATTTAAGTAAACAAAAAGCTTATAAGTGAGAATATCAAAACAAAGCTATTAATGCAAATTGAAAATTAAAAGGCTCTTATTACGAATTAGCTGCATGAATAATAAATACTATTTCTAAAGATAAAAAAGAAAGTATACCTGCTCAACTAAATCAAAATAATTTACTAGAAAATAATGAAGTTTTATCTAATATAGATTTTTCTGTTCAAAATGCGACTGCTACAATCAAACATATGTGATCATCTAATAAAGACTATGTTTTAAATCAGAGGCATATACCCGAAATGAATCAATTATGAAATAATTTATATAGCTTAACATTAGTTATGACTAGGAATTCTAAATCATCATTAAGATGAGATCAAAAAATCACAGTTAATTTTTCATATGATTGACATAGATTAATATTTTTTAATGATAGAAATAATGATTGAAAAATGAATAATCATGAATGATGAAAATTAACGAGAATTGATCATAAAAACGAAAGTAAAATTAATAGAAATCAATGAACTATTTATCATAGATGAAATTCAGAAATAATTAAATTAGATAAAAATCAAATATCAGAAAATTGAGTAAAAAACTTAATACTACAATTATATTTTCAATAAATAAAAGCACAATTGTGCTTTTTTCTTTACAAAAATTTCTAAAATTTTATAATAAAGAAAATAATCATTAAACATATACATCCGTGGGAGTAGTTGAGGATTTAGAAGGAGCTATAGACATAGTTGATTTGGTATGAAAATATTCAAAAATAAAAAAAGCTGGAACGAACTATAAAGGTCTCTGTCCTTTTCCTGGTCATACAGAAAAAACTCCTTCATTTATGGTGAGTCCAGCAAAACAAATAGGATATTGTTTTGGTTGTCATCGAGGTGGTTGAGCAGTTAAATTTATAATGGATATTGAAAATTGTGAATTTAAAGAAGCTCTCGATATACTTTCTAATATTACAGGGAAAAGTATTAACAATAATTTTGATGCTGAAAAACATAAAGCTCAAAAAAATATCTATTCTCTCTATAAAGATGCAACTACATATTATCAAGGTGCATTAGGACGTAGTCCAGCAATGAAAAAATATCTGATGGAAAGAGGTTTTAATGATGAATCAATGCAAACATTTCACCTAGGTTATGCTGATAGTTGAGTTGAATTATTTAACTACTTGAAATCAAAATGATATGACAATAAATTAATCGAAGATTCTAAGATATTTATAGATATATCAAGAAAAAAAGATAAATTTATCAATAGAATTGTTTTTCCTATTCAAAATGCTCGTTGAGATTTTGTAGCATTTACAGGGAGAATTATTTGAGATTGAGAACCTAAATATCTCAACTCTCCTGCAAGTGATTACTATGATAAATCAAATATCTTGTATGGTTTATTTACGGCACGTCATACTATAACAAAACTCGATTATGTTATAGTAACAGAATGAAATCCAGATGTTATTGCTATGCAACAATATGGATTTTTAAATACTGTTGCAGTATCTGGAACAGCTCTCACTGAGAAACACCTCATATTATTAAAAAGACTTACTCATAGAATATATTTATGTTTTGATAATGATAAAGCATGAGATAATGCTACAAAGTTATCTCTTGAAAATATGAAAAATAAATGATTTGAGGTAAAAATTATTTCTCTGACTTGATGAAAAGATCCAGATGAAATATTAAAATCTTGAGTTGATTTCAATCCTTATATCAAAGATGCCCTGACTCCGATTGGGTATTATATAAAAAAAGCTAAATTTGACCCCGGTAATTTAGATGAAAAGAAAAAACTTTTAGCTGAGCTTATTGGTATAGTTAAGAGTTACTCTGACAATATTGAAAGAGATTATTATCTCAAAGAAATAGCTAATTTATTAGATTTAAATACCAAAATTATTTACGATTTATTTAATAGAACAAGAATTTCAAATAAATCTAATGATAATGATCAAGCGAAAAGAGTTAACGTTTCAAGTGAGGATACAGCAATTGGTTATATTATAAATAAACCTGAATATTTAGACATATTAAAAAAAGAAATTATTTTCCCCGAAGCAATATGAAAGAGTCTTCTAAATATTCTATCAAAAGGGATTAAATATTTAGATGAATTAGAATTATCAGAAAAAGAAAGATATAAAGGTATTGCTCTCAAAATAGAAATGGATACAAAACATAAAACTGAAGAACATAATGTTGAAGAAGTCGCAAAACTCGTTTTGTGAATCAATAGAGAAATCTATAAAAATCGTGTTGAATTATTAAAAAGTAGAATCTCTTCTTGAGATGTATCTGCTCTACAAGAATACTCAACACTCATAAAAACTGCCAAATCTCATGGAATAAAATAAAAAATGCTTTGAAAAAAGCATTTTTTTTATATAATATTAGCATAACAAGTCCGATATAACCTCATATATAATATATAAACATAGGATAAAGCCTGTGTACTTGAGGAAAAAATATTGAAACTTGGTGTTTTCTTCGAATCATAATATCGAGGTTTTTTTGCGTATATACCACATAACCACTTGCTAATGTCTCCAAAAATTGATCCAAAAAAGAATAATAAAGGTGTTCAAGAAATAAATTTAGATGAATTAGGTTTAGAAGTTCTTTCAAAAAATGAACTTGGTAAAATCGATTTCGAGGAACCAACAGCAGAAGAGTTAATCATAGAAGAAAAAGAAATAAAAGAAGAAACTTTAGAAAAAATAGTTGATGATACAGTTATAAATGCTCTTAAAAAAGATAGTTCTGGTGAATCTGGAATGAAAGATAGAGATGATGATAAAAGAAGAGCGGGGAAAGGTTTAAAACAATTTTTAGATATAAAAGTTGATGAAAAAATTCTTGATGGAATGCCTGAAGAAATTCAAGAGCTCATGAAAAAAGGAAAAAAAGAAGGAAGTGTTACTCAAGATGAAGTAATGTCAGCAATACCTAATGTTGAAGAAGATTTAGAATTATTAGATGAAGTTTATACTAGATTTCTTAGTCTTGCTATTGATATCGTAGATACAATGGATAAAGATAACCTATTCGAATCAGAAAAGAAAACAGATAAAAAAGAAAAAAAAGCCTCTGTTTCACTTTCAGAAATTTCAGATGATTCTATTAGAATGTACCTAAATGAAATCGGAAGAGTAGAATTATTATCAAGTGAAGAAGAAATAACTTTATGAAAAAGAATTAGAGCATGAGATCAGGAATCAAGAAAAAAATTAGCTGCAGCTAATCTGAGATTAGTTGTATCTATTGCAAAAAAATATATGTGAAGAGGTCTAGGCCTTCTAGATTTAATTCAAGAAGGTAATGTAGGTCTCTTTAGAGCAGTAGATAAGTTTGATCCAGATAAAGGTTTTAAATTTTCTACTTATGCAACATGGTGGATACGTCAATGAGTAACAAGAGCAATTGCTGATCAAGCAAGGACTATTAGAGTTCCTGTTCATATGATTGAAACAATTAATAAATTTACTCATACTTATAGAAGACTGACTCAAGAACTTACTCGCGAACCATTAATGGAAGAATTAGCGACAGAACTTGATATGGATATAAGAAAAGTAAGACAAATAATGAGAATTTCTCAAGATATATTATCACTTGATGCACCAGTAGGCTCAGAAGAAGACACATCTCTTTGAGATTTTATCGAGGATGATAAAAATCCTACTCCAGATAATCAAACAAATATGAATTTATTGAAAGATAATTTGTATGAAATGTTAGATTTTCTTACTCCAAGAGAAAGAAAAATTATTATTATGAGATTTGGTTTAAATTGATGAGATGTACATACTCTCGAAGAAGTTTGAAAAGAATTTTGAGTAACAAGAGAAAGAATCAGGCAAATTGAAGCAAAAACATTAGAAAAATTAAAAGAACATCCAAATGCGGATAAAATTAGATTCTTTTAATTAATAAAATATAAAAAAAGAAAGCCGATTGGCTTTCTTTTTTTATTACTCAGATTTATTTTCAAATAATGGAGGTGGTGTACTTTGAATATTCGGATTATATTCAATAATCATAGGATAAGCAAAGTTGTCATTTCAATAACTATAGTAAGAATTACCTCAGTTATACACATTATTTTTCAATGTATCTGGATCGCTATTATCATATGTAAAATATCTTCTCAAGAAGTTCAAATCATATTTTCTTGCCTCATTTAAATCACAAGTTACTGTAACATAGTAAGGACATTTTGGTATAATTGAACCTCAAATTGTATTTTCTGAGAACAATGTTCCATATAGATAAAATTGATTCTTCAGAATTGTTGTTCATATTGAGCCATCTATTTCTCCATCTATAGTTGTATAACTCATGAGTGCCTTATCAGCATAATATATACCGGCTAGATGGGTTACTGATGGATCTAAGTATATATTTCAACCTAGTCATCAATCATCACTTAATACTACCACTCATAACATATCTGTTGATTTGTTTGAATATGTAATATTTCATTTAATATATGCATTTCATCATTTAATAATAATCGTTTTTACTCATCATGCTATTAAATCTGATGATGATCATATTTCTACAATCTTGTTTACAGATCATGTTACATCATAGTAAAGAATGGTATTATTTCTTAATCTTGTCCCATTTAGATTTGACCAACTTGTTCAAGCCATATTCGTAATTAATCATGCCGTGGCTCACGATACATTTTTAGTTTCTAGTATTGCTTGTTTACGAATCAGTTCTCTTAATCATGCTTTTGAATTATTTCATACTGCATAGAGATCTGTTCATGATTGACCTATCGTAATATCTGCTTGGGTTTTTGATTGAATTCTTCACAGTACTTTTAATCAGACTTGATTTGTATTTATTAGATTTGTTCCATCTACATAACGAGTCTTCCCTACTGTATTTGTATCATAAGAAACTATATGTCCATTGAGAACATAACTCATATGTGATGATACGTATGTTGGTAAACTCGTATCTATTGCTCAAATTACATGACTAATCTTAACATCAAAGTTTTTTGATGATGGAAGTGTTCATAAGTCTTGTAATGGTATAACATCTGTTTGATGTCATTCTGTAATAGTAATAGCTGAACTATTAGGTTCGTAAATTAAGTCATAGTTTGGATGAGCTATATTATTACTCTCTCCATTTGTTTGACCAAATCATAATCTAACTGAACTACTCGATATAGTTACTGGTGAACCTACTGCTCTATTTACTGTAAGTATTACAGTTTGAACCGTATCAGCAAATATTCATAGAGAAAGATCTCATGTGAATTCTGCTAAATATAGTGGTTTAAATACAAATCATATATCTGTTTTTCATCCATCGAATACTACAGAACCTGAATGTGTTGCTGCTATATATGTTGAAGAATCTTGTCTTATCATATAGTCTATATCATGGATAGTCATATCTCCATTTGCCCATTGTCTCCCATCTGTAGCTCCACTTAAGAATGTTGGAGTATAGACTTGGAAGTCATAATCATAAATACCGTCTGATGATGATTCATCTGATAGTGTTGTTGTTGTATTTAATAAGTTTGAGAATACTCATGGAGTACTTGGTCTATCTAAGAATACCCCATCACTTGGACTCGTACTATATTGATCTAATTTTAGATTATTGGTAACATCAAATCTAAAATCAACTTCTCTATTAATATCAACTGCTGGAATTATTTGATTCCCAAATCTATCTTCTAATTCGAGTCTTAATAATCTATTTTCTCCATCAGCTATATGATTTACATCCAGTTGATTGGTAGTGACATCATTTTTTGCCAATGATGCTCCATCTGAATCTGATATAGTAGATGAATTTGCAAATACATAGTAGAGAACATGTGGTAATCATACTCATCCTAATGGATCTGTAATTATATTCCCTGCTTGATCTTCTACTTTTGTAATCTTAAATGAATATTGTCTGTATCAATCAGCATTTCTATTTAAATCTACATTCGTCATATCTGCTGATATTGTCAGTACTTCTGAATTTCATGCATCATTATCACTTGTGGATTGTAATAATCAACCATAACTTGATACGGTAGATGAATTTTCAAAGTATCATTCTATCATACTTATTGGTGATCATCCATCTCTCACAGCTGTGATTGAACTAACATGTACATCTGCTAATAATTGAGATCACGTAACTGGTGATGGTAGTGTATTAGTTAGATCAGTGAAATCTGGTGTATCTTTATCTATACCTACTGTATATACAGGTGAATATACATACCCATTTGTTGCTATATCTCTTACTCTTGAACAAACATACCTCACACTTTCATTTCAAATAGTCTCATTGAAAGCTATTCAAGTTCAGTTATAATTATTCCATGTTCAACCTGTATTACAAGTAAATGTAGAAGTTTGCACTCTATATTGACGTGTAGAATTATCACATCCACTATTACTAGGTGATAATGTATCACTACAGTTTATAACTCATCTTACATCATAATTTACCCATGAATCTGGAGTATATACTACAGCTGATCATGATTCATTAAATGACATTGTTGTATCAGGATTTTTATCTTCAATTTTCACAATAATAGATCAAATTGGACTGGCATTTCATGCGTTATCCCATGTTTGATAACGAAGTGTGTTATCTATATCAGGTCATACTGGTATAGTTGTAATACCTGGACCAGATGTAAGATTTCCTACAGAAACATTACATAAATTTCCCCAACAATATCTTGTTGATTGAATTAATGATATTGAATTTGCTGACGAAGCATTAGGGTCAACAGGAGTAAGAGTAATTGTTGTTCATACATTCGTCCATACATTATCAGGCACATAATTATCTGTAATGGTTGGGTTATCATCATCAAATTTATATATTCCATTCCATTGATTATTGTTTCATGCTATATCTCTTGTACATAAATATAAAGTATGTGTTCATTGGTCATTTCAAGGAATAGTTGCAGATGTTATATTTTGACCATTACTAAATATCGTTCCAGATGCTCTACAAGTAGCATCATCTGAATCCCAAGAGTATTTTCTATAACTTACCCCACTTCAACCTGTATCAGCAGCAGAAAGTGTAATATTCATAGCCATATTAGATCTCCATATTGTTGGAGATGAGTTATTAGCTGAAATAGTTGGATTTGTTGTATCGACTTTTACAGCAATACTTCAAATAGCACTTGCATTTCAGGCAACATCCCATGTTTGATAACGTAGAGTATTATCTATTTGTCCTGTTGCAGGTATTGATGTTCAGACTGTTCATCCAGATGGATTACATCCAGAATTCCAACAATATCTTGTTGTACTGATAGATGAAGATGGTGACGCATCTGCTGGAGTTAATGTGATTGTCGTTCATATATTATTCCATATATTATCATATGTATAGTTATCTGTAATAGTTGGAATAATTTTATCTAATCTATACATTCCACTCCATGTTCAAGTATTCCCTGCATTATCTCTCGCACATAAATATAACGTTTGTTGTCAGTTTGACGACTTAATTATGTTAGTACCATTTGAATATACAGTACCTCAAGAAGTACATGTTCAATTTATGGTATTTGTCCAACTATATCTCGCTTGCGTTAATGCACTTACACCAGAATCTGATGCACTTAAATTAATAGATATATTACTATTCATCCATGTAGTAGATGAACTAGTGGCACTCACTACTGGGTTAATTTTATCAATATTTCATACATTATATGATGCAGTTCTAGTGTTACCTGCATTATCTCTTATAGTAATTGATCCCGAAGTATTTCATGTAAATATTCTAGAATATGTATTTCATACTCTAGCCCATGAAGCAATTCAAACCATATTACATCCACTTGATCAATAAGAAGCAGTTGCTGCAGCGTCTGAGCAAGTAATACTAACATTTACATTACTATTTGTCCAACTACTTGGTGTATATACAACATTATAATTAGGATTTATTTTATCTATATTAGTAATATTATAAGCAGTGGCATCACTGTTTCAAGCATTATCATAAACATATAATGTTCATGCTCAATTAACTGTTCTCACAGTAGAAAATGTACCTGATGAACATCCTGTTTGCCCATCACTACATGAAGCTGAAACAGTTACGTTACCATTTGTCCATCCGCTAGGTGAATTACTTGTAGATCATGCTACGGGGTCTGTTGTATCAATACACACAGAACCAGACTTAGACCAACCAGAATCACATAACCATGGACAATTATTTGAACCATTTCCATCACCAGTATAATATGAATTGGCTGGTTTATTTGTACAATTAAAACGAGTATTATGTGGATTTAAAGAATAGTTACCTACTCATACTGCAGTACATGTTCCATTTGATGATTCATAAGCATCTGTTCAACATTTATCTGAATATGTATAACCACAAGAATTTGAACCATTCCCATCACTCGTATAGTAATAATTTCTACTTGTGTTATCAGAAGGAGAATTGGAACATATATATCTTGTATTATTATTATTAGGTGAATATCTACCCGTACCTACTGTACTACATGTTCCATTTGATGATTCATATCTATCTGTTCCACAATCATCTGTATAAGAAGTAGCAGGACAATTATTTGATCCATTTCCATCTCAAGTATAATAATAATTTCTACTTGCATTATCTCATTGTGAGTTGGAACATGTATATCTTGTATTATTGTTATTAGGTGAATATCTCCCCGTACCTACTCAACTACATGTTCCATTTGAAGACTCGTAAGTATCTGTTCCACATTTATGTGTATAAGAAGTAGCAGGGCAATTATTTGATCCATTCCCATCTCAAGTATAATAATAATTTCTACTTGCATTATCTCATTGTGAATTTGAACATGTATATCTTGAATCATTATTACTTGGTGAATAATATCAAGTTCATACAGCTGCACATGAAGATCCATTATAATATTGGTCAGTTCCACAGTATGCAACACATGTAAGAGTTCAAGGACATCAAACATTACTTAATCAAGATGGAGAAACAGTTGCAGATCAACATGATGCTGAAGAACTACAAGTATAACTTGGAGTACTTACTACATATGCTGAAACATCTATATAACTAAATATTGATAGAAATATTATAACCAGTATATGAAATAACTTCATAATAATATTTTTAGGACTTAAAATATACTATTTATAATTACACCATATATATATTATATATTCAAAGAAATTAGATATACATATTATGTATTTATATTATAAATAATATTATTCTTTTATTTGTTTTTAGAACTAAATATTCTATAATTTGACTATATACCTTAATCTACACAAATGATTATAATATTTCTAATATTTTATTATATTTTTATATGAATCAACATATATATACTTATTAATGATTATATTAATAAAAAAATACCTAATAAATGCTTAATATATTTATTATGTATTTTACCTATATTTTGATTTTTATTACCTGTTGTTCTCAATCAAACAGTTGAGTTATTTTTTATAACATACTTTTTTATATCGTTTATTGTAACTTTTTTGTTATATTATTTTTGAATATGGGGAGCTTGAGATGCAAAATATTTACTTGTGCTTAGTTTGTTTTTACCTCAAATAGGAATCCTAACATTTATTGCAAATATAGCTATTCTAACCCTTGGATATTTATTATTATTTTTTATATTATTTTATTTAAAAAAAATTACATACGATATTATAAAATGATGAAATTTTACACAATCAGTTTATATTGATTTAAAAGAAAAATTTTATTATAAATTTATTGCTGAACATAAACTGAATCATAAATCATTAATACAAATTATTTGATCATCACTATTAAAATTTCTTGTAATATTTACTAGTTTAAGATTATTAAAAATTTATGTATTTGATCAATATATATTAAATTATTATTATTCAATTTTAGATAATCAAAATGTTGTTACAAATTTATTAAATCATTCCATATTACTATTTTTCGTTATTTGAGTTTCTATTTTCTTATTTTATTTTATCATTCAAAAAGGTTATAACTATATTTATAATAAGATATTAAATTTTACTCATTTTATTTTATTGCCTAAAGTGAATATAGATAAAAAATATTCTAAAGATATACTTATAGTATTTATGTTAATTATTCTCATCATACCAATTATTATAGAATATAATCATAACCCTCTAGAGATATCAGATAACTTATATTTAATAGCTTCTTATTATCTGTGATTTTATATAATATTTAAAATATTTTATTATTTATACAAAATTACTTTTCAAGTGAGTGAAATGGAAATGGTAGATATAAGAAAATTAAAAGTATGAGATATTATTGATAAATGATACCTTATTGATAGGTTTGCAAATGAAAATTGTTTATGAGCATTTAATAATACAAAATGATTTATGTATCCAAGCCCTAAAAGATATATAAATAATCTCGAAAATCCTATCGACAAAATAGCAATAAGAGATATAAAAAAAGCATATAGAGTTGTTAATAAAATGCATGATAATTGAAGTGAGAATCCTCTCAATACAATAAAAACACTCAAAACTTTTGCCTTTTCATGATATATTTTTTGAGGTTTTATTATTAGTTATTTATATTCTGATGAAGTATTTAAAGCTATTATGAATTATATTATAAGCATAATAAAAAGTCTCTATTCATAAATAGAGACTTTTTTAATATTTAAAATTTGGATAATTTTTATTTACTTCTTCAAAATGTTCTTTTTCCCTATAAATTGCATTATGAATTATACTTTTATCAATATTCAAAGATTGGAAAACACTATCTGTTAATCTCATTACATAATAGATTTCTGTCATTATATTTTCTCCTAGTTCTGTAAAATCTGCATATTTTTTAAGTACTTTGTATGTGATTTTATTTTTTATATAATATAAAACTATTTTTTCTAGCCAATGTTCAGATCTGATGCTTCAATTTTTATATGCCTTCATAAGTATATAAATAGTTGGTACAAATGCGTGTATGGCTAAAAATACTCCTTTTACATGCCTTGCATCAGGTCTAAATGGAGAATAATAATTTTCTTCCATTGAATTTAATATGATTTTATCGAATTGGAATAATAAATGTAATTTATTATGTGATGATTCATGAATTATAGCTTCTAAGTTTGATAATTCAGGTTGATCTATTCATAATGTATATCACATGTATAAGTGACCAATACATGGTTTATGGGAAGCTGAGTTATGTAGATTATGACTTGTTCATAATGGTATAATTTTTTGGATTATAGTATTTAATTCATCATAGAAACCATCATCTACAATTTTTAATAATTCAAATGTTTTTGTATATATTTCTATCCATTGAGTTTCAGACTTTTCTCACCATCATAATATTCCTCATGTTTCTTTATGTTGAGGGTGAGCATCAAATTTAGCATATGGATTTAAATCATTTAAAGTAAGTTTAATATTAGTATTTCAAATATTTACTCCTTTCATATAAGTTAATTCTGATTTACTTCAACTAAAAAGTGTTATTATTTCATCATCTAATATTCTTTTTATAGTTATATATTCTTTATTTTCATTGTTTTTTAAAGTATCTAATCTGTTAATCAGTGATGATATATCTCAATTAATAATAAAATCTTTATTATTATCTATTTCAATAAGAGTATTGTATATATCTATAGAAATAACATTTTTTAATCTTTCAAGTAATAAATAATAATATTTATCTAAATAAAATGCTAACATTTCATTATTTTTTTTTCATAATACATAATAATTTATCATAATATTTTATTTAATTTTAAACTATATTAACTAATAAATGAGTTTATTTTCCTTTCAGTATAATCTATCATTTATAATGATAGATTTTTTTATTAAAAAACTTAAGTCAGTTTTTTCTTTATTTAATCAGGCTTCTTCTAATAAATCTAATAATTTTGTATACTTCCTGATATATAATCTATGAATATAAGGGATGTTTTTTAGAACAAAGTCTATATCTTCAGTTTTATTTTCTATAATTGAGTATTTAATAATATCTAATGCAATATTAGAATTACTTTTATCATTTATAAATAATTCTAAGTATGAATGAATATCATACCATAATTTTCACTTAGGATTAAAACTATGAATAAAAAATACATCATTATAAGTTATACATGTGGTTTGATTATTATTATAATAATCCAGTATTTCATGAGTTTTCCAAATCCATTTATATCAACAATGATTTTTGACTATTTTAAGTTTTTTATTCTGACTATATAAGTATCATCATACTAAATTTTTTATTACTATATGTATACAATCAATCCTTTTATCTAATCTATTTAAATTATATATTAATTTTTGAATATATTCTCTCTCAAAATATTCATCTGCATCTAACCATAATATATAATCTCATTCAGCATATTTCTGACAAAAATTTCTAGCAGATGAAAAATCATTATTCCAATTATAATAATAAATTTTATCTGTATATTGTTTAGCAATTTCAATTGTAGAATCATTAGATCAAGTATCTGTAATAATTATTTCATCTGCATATGGTGCTATTGATTCTAAACATCTACTTAAGTATTGTTCTTCATTTTTGACAATCAAACAAACTGAGAGTTTCATTATTTTTTAATTTTATTAACTATATCTAGTTTTTCTTGTTTCGTACGTTTTTGTGGGTAAACATCTACAAAATCATAAAATTTATTGTGTTCATATATTCAAGAACATATATTATTTAAATCACACTTAGAACATTTATCTAGTTTTTCATGTTCCCACTCGGTTTCATGAATCATTTCTCTAAAATCTAAGAAATGTACAATACGCTCTTCATCTTTTACTAATTTACGTGTTTCTGTTGAACAATATTCAAATCATGGAATATAACAAAGGGGCATTTTTTCTACTCTAAAAGTTTTATTTTGAGATTCTAAAAGTACCAATGCGGCATTAAGCGATGGTTTAAATCTATCAAAGTTTGGTAGAGTTGACCGAGCAGTATCAGTTTTTCTCATCATTTCAGGATCTAGATTATTCCAAACAAAATGAGATATCGGTGGGAATAATTTTGTTAAAAATTGAACAGTTTTATCAAGGTGTGTTTCATTGTAATGATTAATAACAGTGTTTATCTGAACTCTGATTCAAGAGTTTAATGCATTTGTTATAGACATCATTAATTTTTTCCAACTCCCTGGTGTATCAGTTAAAAAATCATGAATTTTTTCATGGCATGAATAAACCGAAAAATGTATTAATTCTAAACCAGAATCTCCTAATTTTTTAACAAAATCTTTATTAGAAGTCATCATACCATTAGAAATCATTCTATTTCATAGGCCTATCTTTTTTGAATACGCTATCCATTTACTTAAATCTGGTGACAAAGTAGGTTCTCATCAAGTAAATATCACTCAATGATAACCTCTCTTTACAAAATCATCCAAAAGTTCTATTCCTCTATCATAAGAAATATTGTTACCATTTGATGGATTACTACAAAAATGACAAGCATTATTACAATGTCTATTTACTTGAATGTATCAAATGTTTGCCATAAATAATTGTTTATAAATATTTTTTTAATAAGATGATATTATTATATAAAAACAATATAAAAATGAAAGTTTTTTGAAATATAAAATTGTGTTAAAATAAGGCAAAGCAAATAGATAAGCTTTATTTTAATAACATAAATATACCTAGAATAATAATTGTGGAAAATCACAATATTCAAAATTTAATAAATCTGATATTTTTCATGCTAATAAATATATTCTCAGACCCTCTTATATAGATGAAGATAATATACGTAAAAGTAATGCTTGAAAATATAGTCTTTTATATTTTGATGAATTATGAAAAGTTGATGATTATTTTAGTTATTCAATAATTAAGAAAATAATGCCCTCTATATTTTTAAACATTATTTAATAGGTTCTAAAATTTTAAATCAATAACTTCTAATAAAGTTTATATGTATTCATTTACATGATTTTTCATATTTACATTCTCAACACCTTAGTGATTTTTTTCTATATAACTGAGTGATATATTTTTCAGTATAATCTTCTAAGGTATTATCCTCAGCTATATCTACATACTTTTCATACTTTCATGAACCATTTAAACATTTAGGAATATTAATTAATGGTTTATTTTGTTTTGATAAATATTGTTTAAACTCTTCAAAATTTTCTCAATATATATCATATACTTGACTAGGAAATTCTTGCCCTGATATAATAATATCATCTCAAAAATCTTGTTTATCTTCCGTATTTTCTTTCAAAAAATCATGACAATATTGATTTTGGAAACATACATCACATGCAGCACCGTAACATTCTGGTTTTTTCTTTCCTTTTGATCTAATGAACTTATCAAACATATGATATCATTCCCCCATTGTTTCTGACTTTATTTTTCTTGGATCTTGTATAAGGTCTTCATACCCTTCAAATGCTTCAGCATAGAATCTATTCGTCCACATATACATTCCTGGTACTTTTGATAATTCCCAAGTTTCTTGTAGTTCTTTTTGATAATCAGCTACATTATAGAATAACATATCTTTATATCTTAAAAATCATCTCCCAAAAGGGATAATTTGTAAGATATCAAATTCATAAACTCATAATCTCATATAGAATTTAACTATATCT
>JAWUYB010000022.1:0-19387 GCA_034111025.1 Candidatus Altimarinota bacterium
TTTAAATCAAAAAGGTCTTGGTGTTACATGTGTATATGTAGCTATTGGTCAAAAAGAATCAAAAGTTGCTAGAATTGTAAATGAACTTACAAAAAGAGGTGCAATGGAATATACTATAGTAGTTGCAGCAGGAGCTTCGGATCCAGCATCAATGCAATTCTTATCTCCATATGCAGGTTGTGCAATGGCTGAATATTTCATGTTTAAAGGTGAACATTCATTAATTGTATATGATGACTTAACAAAACAAGCGAATGCTTATAGAGAAATGTCATTATTATTAAGAAGACCACCAGGGAGAGAAGCTTATCCAGGTGATGTATTTTATACTCATTCTAGATTATTAGAAAGATCTTCAAAACTAAACGATGAATTAGGAAACGGTTCAATGACTGCACTTCCAATCGTTGAAACTCAAGCAGGTGATGTATCAGCTTATATCCCTACTAATGTGATTTCAATTACAGATGGACAAATATTCTTAGAATCTGATTTATTCAACGCTGGTCAAAAACCTGCAATTAATGTTGGTTTATCTGTTTCAAGAGTATGAGGTGCTGCACAAGTAAAAGGTATGAAAAAAGTATCAGGTACTTTAAAATTAGACCTTGCTCAATATAGAGAACTTGCTGCATTTTCTCAATTTGCTTCTGATTTAGATGCTGCTACGAAAGCTCAACTAGATAGAGGTGAAAGAATGATGGAACTATTAAAACAAGGAGTTTATGCTCCAGTTACTGTTTCTAAACAAATTTGTTCTATATATGCTGGTGCAAAAGGTCATCTTGACTCTATTGCTACAGCAAAAATTGGTAAATTTGAACAAGATCTTTACACTGCTTTAGAAGATGAAAAAACAATTTTAGAATCAATTACTTCTGATAAACTTATTTCAGAAGAAACTGAAACTAAACTAGTGGAAGTTATAAACAAAGTTGTAGAAATCAATAAATAATAACAATCAAAATTTTATGTCTAATGCTAAAGAGATAAAAAGAAAGATTTGATCAATTCAAAATACTGGGAAAATAACTAAGGCAATGGAGCTCATTTCAACTGTAAAGATGAAAAAAGCTCAAGATCTTGCTTTAGGGAAAAGAGACTTTGTATTAGAAATGCTAAAAATCTTTCTCAAAGTTGAATGATATTTAGAAGATTTCCCTCTGTTTGCAGAAGGGAAATGAGATAAAACATTAGCTTTGGTTATTACTTCTAACAAAGGTCTTTGTTGAGGTTATAACGTAAATGTTATGAAAAAAGTAAATAGTTATATCAAAGAAACTGGTGAAGATTTAGAATTTATTGCTGTAGGGAAAAAAGCTGCAAATTTTGTAGCGAAAACTGGTAATAAACTTATTGCAGATTTTTCAACTGATTTCACTGATAATATCGAACCACTTTTTACAAAAAACATTTCAAATTTATTCAGAGAAGAATTCTTATCTGGTAAATATAAAAAAGTAGTTGTATTTTATAATCATTATATAAATACAATTAAACAAATTCCTGTTGCCAAAATATCTCTCCCAATAGATTCGGATGAAATTAAAAATTATCTCACTCATATTGTAGAAGATTATGTTGATCTTGAAAAAGAAATAGAAACAATGGGTGATATCAATAGTTATGATTTAGAACCAACTCCAGAAGCATTAGCGAATGAAGTTATTCCAATGATACTTGATATGATTTTCTATGATATATTGTTAGAATCAAAAGCTTCAGAACACTCATCTCGTATGATTGCTATGAAAAATGCAAAAGATTCAGCAATTAAAATAGCAAATAGATTAACATTGAAATATAATAAGGCAAGACAAGCAATTATTACTCAGGAAGTTTCTGAAATAACTGCTGGTGTTGAATCAATGAAAGATGTATAGTATCTCTTTACTTTACAATTAAAAGTATTATTATATAAAAAATATTTATTAATAACTTTGATTATGAGACTAATATCAACAATACTAAGAATTATTGCGAACGCTTTTTTATTCTGTATATATGCTTTAATAGCTATTACAATAGTAAATTTTATATTTGGTCTCATAATGGTTAATGCATGAAAATCTGTTCCAGGATCTGAAGATTCTATACATATGGCATTAGCAATTGGAACAACTTGAATTATCGCTTTAGTAACATTTATACTAAGAAAATATTTTTATATTTCTCTATGAAAAAAAGAAAACATTAAAAAAGTAGAAAAAGTTATTATCAAAGAAGTAATACAAGAAAAAAAAGTAATAAAATCTTCAAAAGCTGAAAATGCATTCGATGAAGAAATGAAAATATATATTGATAAAGAAATTAAATAAAATTCACCTATAGTGAAATAATTGAAATTTTTTATAAATTTACCAAACTCACAAATGAAAATTTGAAAAATTACTAGAATTGTTTGAGTAGTAATCGATGTTAAATATGAAGGTGGATATGTACCTTCAATTTATGATGCATTACAGATTATTGGCTCTGAACAAAAAGTTGTTCTTGAAGTACAACAACAACTTGGTGATGGTTCTGGGAGAACTATTGCTATGAATAACGTTGATGGATTAAAAAGATGAATGGAAGTAGAGGCTACTGATTCTCCAATTAGAGTTCCTGTAGGTTCAGAAGTACTTGGGAGAATGTTTAATGTTTTAGGTGATCCAATTGATGGAAAACCAAAACCAAAAACGGAGTTCATGGACCCAATACATAGAGAAGCTCCTGAATTTGCTAACTTAACTACTTCTGCTGAAGTATTTGAAACAGGTATCAAAGTTGTTGATCTGATTGCTCCTATGTTAAAAGGGGGTAAGGTTGGTCTTTTTGGAGGTGCTGGTGTAGGGAAAACTGTTATTATTCAAGAATTAATTAATAATATTGCTCAAGGTCATGGAGGTTACTCTGTATTTGCATGAGTAGGTGAAAGAACAAGAGAATGAAATGATTTATTCCACGAAATGAGTGATACTGGTGTTATTGATAAAACTGCAATGGTTTTTGGTCAAATGAACGAAGCTCCAGGTCCTAGAGCAAGAGTTGCTCTCACTGGTCTAGCTATGGCTGAACATTTCAGAGATAGAGAAAAGAAAGATGTATTATTCTTTGTTGATAATATATTTAGGTATACACAAGCATGATCAGAAATTTCAGCACTTTTAGGTAGAATTCCTTCAGCTGTTGGGTATCAACCTACTCTAGCTACTGATATGGGTGCTCTGCAAGAAAGAATTACATCTACAAAAGATGGTTCTATTACTTCAGTTCAAGCTGTATATGTTCCTGCTGATGATCTAACAGATCCAGCTCCAGCTGCAACTTTTGCCCATTTAGATTCAACTATCGTATTAAACAGATCAATTGCTGAACTAGGTATATATCCTGCTGTAGATCCACTTGATTCAACATCTACTGTATTAGATCCAGCTGTTGTTGGTGAAGAACATTATAATGTTGCAAGAGGAGTTCAAAAAACTCTACAAAAATATAAAGAATTACAAGATATTATTGCTATTTTAGGTATGGATGAATTATCTGATGAAGATAAATTAACTGTAAATAGAGCAAGAAAAGTTAGAAATTTCTTATCTCAAGCTTTTCATGTAGCTGAACAATTTACTGGTGCTCCAGGTGTTTATGCTAAAGCAACTGATACTGTTGCTGGTTTTAGAAAAATTCTTGATGGTGATGTAGATCATATACCAGAATCATTCTTCTTATATAAAGAAAACTTAGATACAGTTATTGCTAAATATGAAAAATCATTAGCTGAAAGTAAATAATTTTTAAACATTTTAAAAATGGAATTAAAAATCTTATCATTTGGAGGTGAAGTGTTTTCTTCTGATAGTGTAACTTCTGCAACTTTAATGACAGGGATTGGTGAAATCACTGTTCTTGAAGATCATGCACCATTATTAACAAGTATCAAACCATCTACTATGTATGTTGTTTATAAAGATAAACATGGTATAGATAAAAGAGATGATTTTGCTATTTGATCTGGTGTAGTTGAGGTGAGTAATAGTTCTGTTAAAATCATGGCAGATATGCTTGTTGATATTGATGATCTAGACCTTGATAAAGCAGAAAGAGCTAGAAATGAAGCACTTGCTCTAATGGAAAAATACAAAAATGCAAAAGACAAAGTTGATATGGAAAAATTCATTGAAGCTGAGGATATGCTACTCAAATGTATTGCTCAATTAAAACTGGGAAATATGAAATAAAAAAAGATACAATTTTGTATCTTTTTTTATTTGTTCTAATTAGAAAAATTATTTGCAGTTTCTTGTATTTTAATATAATAATATTAGATTAATTATTAATAATACATTAGAATGAAAGATTTCTTAACAACAACAATTGAAAATGAAAAATTTGAACTATTAATAGATATTAACATATTTCCTAAAGATATTGTTTTAAAAGCTGCATATACATACTTAGATAAATGATACTTTTTCTTTTCTTTTAATAAAGATTGAAATTTAATTATGCAATTTACTAAGAAAGATAATCAAAAAGTAGATCCTAAAGTTATAATTTGAGATTTTTCTGATTCACTATTAGAATATCTACTACGTGATAAAATAGAAAAGGATAATAAAATAGTTAGAGAAATAATCGTTGAAAAAGCAATCAATGGACCAATTGATAAAGATAATTTTATATCATTTGACGATAAATCTGCTCAATCTAATCAAGTTGATTTTGATAAAGATATAGATGATATCTTATCTGAAATTGAAAATGATCCAGACTTAAAAATTGATGAAAAAGAAATACAATCTATACTATCAGAAATAGAAGAAGAATCAAAAAATCAAGCTAAACCTAATATATCTGTGAATATATCAGCATTAGAAGATATGAAAAAAAAATTCACTAAATAATAAAAAATGAATAAAAATTATAAAATAAATAATACAATTTACAAAGATAGTTATATTGAATCAGCAATCGATGCTTTTTCTGATATTGCAGATATTAAATATATCACTTGAGAAATACTTATTACATGAGAAGATAATGAAAGTATTGAACTAATTTTCAGTGAATTTATGAACTTTATTATTTGACTTATAAATGAATAAAATGTTAACAGCTCAAAATATTTCAAATTTAAAAAATGAAAAAATACCATTTTTTAGATTTAAAAAATTCGATAATACTAAATATATTATAACGAATGATGCATGAAAATTTATTTTTCTAAACAATGCTGACTTTTTTCTATATGTTTCATGAGAGGTAGATCACTTAAATCAATATGAAGAATTAGTTCAAAACTGATTTATTAAAGATGATTCATACATTGATAAGATGACATGAAGTTTTGCTTTAAGAAATTCATATGTTGGTATGTGACCTACTTTACATATGATTGTAATTACATTAAGATGTAATCATAAATGTAAGTATTGTCATGCAGCTGTAGCTCCAATGACAGCTAAAGAATTTGATATGGATAAGCAAACAGCTGAAAAAGTAGTAGATGCTATTTTTTATACTAATGCACCTAGTCTCACTATTGAATTTCAATGATGAGAAGCTTTAGTAAATTATGAAGTGGTTCAATTTATCGTAGAATATGCATCGGCAAAGGCTATAAAATTAAAAAAATCATTAAATTTTTCATTAGTTTCAAATCTTACATTAATGACCGAAGAAAAATTAACACGGTTATTAGATAACTGAGTTGATATTTGTAGTAGTTTAGATTGAGATGAAGTGACACATAACTTTAATAGATCAGGTTACGATGGAAATTCTTTTAAAACAGTAACTTACTGGTTGCAAAGATTAAACGAAGAAAAAATAAAACGTAAAATCTGACACGCTTCAGCTCTATTAACTGTTACTAATGAAACGATTGGGAAATATAAAGAAATTATTGATACGTATATTGATTTATGAATTAAATGAGTATTCTTAAGATGGTTAAATCCATACTGATTTGCGGCATCTGATTTACAAAAATTATCATATACAAAAGAAACATGGATTAAATTTTATCAAGATTCTTTAGATTATGTCTTAGAACTTAATAAAAATTGAGTTGAATTTACAGAATATATTACTACTGTTTTTTTACAAAAAATATTTAATTCTAGAGATCCAAACTTTATGGATATACGTAGTCCATCTGGTATAGCTATTTGATGAGTTGCTTATAATTTTGATGGTAAAATATATGCTTCTGATGAATCGAGAATGTTAGGAAGAATGTGAGACGATAATTTTTTAATGACTGATTTAAAAGATGACTGAGAAGAAACTTACTTAGCTATGATGCAGAGTGATATATCTAAAATAGCAGTTCAATCATCTTGTTTAGAATGATTACCTTGATATAATGAACACCCATATCACCCATACTTTTGAGTTGATATCATCCATAATTATAAAACGGAAGGAAACATTTATGCACCATTTATGAAAGATGAAAAAATTCAGATGCAAATTGCTGTTTTAGATTATATTTTTAAAAAACTTGATAATCCTGAAGAGAAAAAAATACTTCTTAGTTGGATAGGTAAATAACAATATAAAAAAAATATTATGAAAAAAAAGATATTTCCAAAAATTCAGAAAAAATTATATAATTTTTTAGCTGATGAATCATGAAAAATTACTAAAAAAGATGCATTATGATTGGCAGCAGTTGCTAGTATGTCACTTTGAATACATGAAGTATTAGCTTGACATACAAGTCATACAAGTGCTCCAGCTGGTGGGAGTTGATGAGGTGCATGACATTCGAATTTCTGACATAATAGTACATTATGATGTAGTGCAGTTACTCAGACTCAAGATACTATATCATGACATTTAAGTCAAACAAGTGCATGACATGTGAGTGGGATAAGAACTCCGGTTCATACGAGTAGTTTTGCTGCGTGAAATCTATCAGGACATGGAAGTGCTACGGGTCATAGTAGTCATTGAAACCATACAAATCATGCAAATCATTTTAATGAAGGAACATGTTTTACCTTTGCACAAAGAATTTTGACTCCATCATGATATATATGTATTTGAAGCTTAAAAGAATGAGATGAAGTAATATCATATAATCATGAATTGAATGAATATCAAACATCTATAATAGATATTTTTATCGTTCATGATTGAAAAAAACATTGGTTTACAGATTATTCAAAATATTCATTATTAAAAGTATATATTGAAAATCAAGAAGGAATTCATACTATCGAAAGTACAGATGTACATCCATTTTATCATCCTGAATCGTGAGATTATAAAAAAATAATGGATTTCAAAGTATGAGATGAAATTTTTATGTATAAAACAAAATGAAAATTAATGAAAATTGATTTTATTGTAGACAAAGATAAATTTGATTCTAATTTAGCATATCCAGTTGTATATAATTTAGAAATGCGTAAAGAAGATAATCATAATTACTTCGTTGAATGATGTTTAGTTCATAATGCATTAGACTCAATAACTGATATACCTTAAGTAAATGTGATTCTAGCTCTAAGATTTGTTGGAGTTTTATCCTTTATATTCAATACATTTATATGAAAAATAATAAAAAAATAGTCATTCCAAAAATCAAGAAAAAACTTTCATGATTTTTGTCTGATGAATCATGAAAAATAACAAAAAAAGATGCCTTATGAATTACTGCGTGAGTATCTTTATTAACATGAACAGGAGATGCCATAGCTGCACTATGATGAGGTTCATGACATTCTAGTATGAGTCATTCAAATTGAGTTGTATGTGAAGTATATCAACAAACAGACTCTTTTACATCTGGTCATTGAAGTAGTACAAATGGTCACTTTAGTTGAATACCATGAAGTCATAATAGTACGGCTATATGAGGTATTGATGGAAATTCTGAAGTATCTGGTCATGGGAGTCATGGCTCAGCATCACATGGTTCACATGGTTCACATGGTTCACATGGTAGTAGATGGTAATTCTTAATTATATTATATGAAAAAATTTGTTAAAATAATATTAATTATATTAATATTATTAATCTGAGTATCAGCATTTTATTGGTATCATGAAGAACCAGTAGATGTATTACTTTCAATAGAAAATTGAGAGGATATTATTAATGCTAGAAATAATAAAGAAATAGATGAATGAATTAAAAATTTAAATTTATCAACTAATTATGATGATAAAAGACGTACCATTGAATTTGTTGATTTTTGTTATGGATTAAACGATATTAAGAATATACAATCAAAAGAATTTATTACATTTGCTAACCTAGTTGAAATTACTAATTATTTGGAAACTAATAGTATCAATGAGCCTAAAGATTGTATAGATTGAACTCAATTAACTATTGATGGATTAAAAGCAAAATGCACATTTAATTGAGATAATGGATTACAAAATCCATATATAAGTTTATATGCATTAGATAAAATTAGTTCTGATAGATTTAATAAATCTATGGAAGTGATAGCAGGTTTTTATAAACAAATATATCCAGTTAATAGTTTTACTTTACTAGCTTTACGTGATAAAAACACTGGGGTATTTACTGATAAATCATATTGTGATAATGTTGTGAAAGAGAATTATGATTCTTTTAGAAGAAGACAAGATGAAAACCAACATACATATACTAAATCAGAAGAAGATATAAAAGCTGAACAAGTTGAAAATAAATAGAGTATAATATTGATTAAATATTCTAGATGAAACATCCAATCGAAATTGAAATCACAGATCATTGTACTTTGAAATGTAATTGTTGTCCAAATAAGGACTATATAAATAAAAACCATATCACTGATATGGATTTTTATTTAATTATAGATTATATATATACAAATCGTGAAAAAATACTTTTCTTAGATTTATGTGGTATTTGAGACATTTTCCTTCATCCAAATATATGTCATTATTTAGAGTATATTGCTGACAAGTTTGAATGAACTGATTTAGAAATTCTTATTCCAACTAAATGAAGTGTTATTAAACAAAAACATATAAAAGCATTAGAATATTTGAAGAATAAGTGAATAAATTATAACTTATCAATTTGATTTTATTCTATGCGTAAATCAATTCATGATACTATAGCGTGAGAACCAAATTATGTTAATATGATGAATTTCATAAAGACTTGTAAAAAACATGAACTTCCTTTTTCATTAGAATTATTGATAAATAAGTATTCGATAGAGGAATTAGATTATTTTTATAAATTTTGAGATTCAGTAGCTGTGAATTATAAAGTACATAATTATCATAATTTTTGATGATCTATGACAGAAGATAATATTTACAAATACAATGAAAAAGAATATAAATTCAAATGTAGTTTTGCTGATGATGAAACATACAAATTAGATTTTTACTGTCAATATACATTACCTTTTATTGCTAGAGATGGTTATCTATTCTCATGTAGTCACGGAGGAAAACAAGAGAAATATAGAGCCGAAAAATTTAGTGATATTGCAAAAATATATCCAGATTTTGAGGATTTACTAAAATATATTACTACAGAAAAATTAAATAAATCTATATGTAAAAATTGTACTTATTTTAAATATTAGAATTATAATATGCAAAATGTTATATTCCATTTAGTATTAACGAATCAATGTAATAAGCGTTGTGAATATTGTGATTTGAATTTTTCAAATAATTATATTTCAGAAAATAATATAGAAGCATTCATTGATTATATAAATAAAAATTCTCATAAATATTGAGAGATAAGAATAAATTTTTTTTGATGAGAACCTTTATTAAAATTTGATAGTATCCTAAAAATATTAAATAAGATACAGGCTGTAAATATAAAATATTCTATTTGAACAAATGGAATACTGTTAACACAGGATATATATAAAATATTAAATACTCATAATGTAGAAATTAATTATTCTATTGATACAGAAACATATTCTAGTTTATTGGAACAAAAATATATAGATGTGACAAAAGATAATTTCAATATAAATTTTATAGTAAATCCTAATACTATCGATTTATCTCAGGCTATTTTTCAGTCTATGTTAGATAGAGGAATTACTAATATCAATATACTTCCAATATACGCAACTATTAACTGGAATAAAACTACTCTTATAAAATTTAATATATTTATTCAAAAAATAAAAACATATAAAAATATTTATTTACATTGATTATCTTATTATGAAAAACCAACATCAGATATTGAATTTTTATTAGAGACAAATTGAAATATTTATCAAGATATTCATACACATCTTTGGTTTTTAAAGCAATATGATACTGTTCCTAAAAATATAAGAAACGAAATTGAAAAAGAGAGTTATATTTGAATTATAAAGGATATTGAAGAAGATTTGAAGGAAATACAATTTTGTAAATTAAAAAAACTCTATAAAATGAGTTTAGAAATAGCTATAAAATTATGATTTCAAGTAAACTTTATGTTAATTGATAGAATTTTAAAAATCTTAAAATAAATAAATGATCACAAAAATATTTTATTCGTTAGTACTGTTTTGAAAAATAAACTATAATGAGCCCAATAGTTTGTGATTTTTTTTGACAAAAATAACAGAAATAAATTTTTGAATAATATCATGTGAGTTTAGTGATAAAAATTGAAAAAAAGAGTCAATTTATTTTCACCATAAAAATCATAATCAAAACGTAGATTCATCTTTTAAAACAACAAATTGGAATATTGTTTGAGTTAATAAACAACTCAGAGAATTAGTATATGAAAATATTATAATTTCAGATACAAAAGATTTTCCTTTCTTTGAAAGTACACAATATTATCGTGATTTAGCATTTTGAGTAGTGCTTACTATTACCAGTAAATGTAATATATTTTGTTATTATTGTTTTAATGATATAGATTATGAAATCAAAGAAAGAAATACAAGAGAAAACTATTGATTAGATTATTGGATTAATATAATAGATGATTTATATAATCAATGAACAAGAGTAGTTATACTCACTTGAGGTGAACCGATGGTAGCACCGTTTTTTTGGGACCTACTTGAATATTTAAAGAATAAATGAATATTTGTACATGTGAATACAAATGGGACAGTCTTAGCGGATTCTATACTAAAAAGACTCAACGATAATTATAGTATTAATTTAATGGTTTCACTCCATGAATTTAATGATAAAGATTATTATGAAGTAAATCGTAAAGGTTTAGAAATGTCATTTTGAGTGACAAAAGTACCAGAAAATTTTAAGAAAATGTTTACTAATAAACTTGTTCAACTAAGAAAAGTCCAAGAATATCCCAATCTTTCATTAGAATTATTAACTATTTTAGTCTGGAAAAATATTTTAAATCTAGATAAGATATATGAATTTGCATATAACTGTTGAGTTGAGTTCCATTCATGGCAATTTTTTAGATTATATAGTACAAAAAATAATACTGGAGCATCAAAAAGTATGATGGATTTAGCTATTAATAGAATGTACCTATTAAATAAAAAATATTGAGTAGATAATAAAATAGTTGATCCTGTGCCATTTTGTGTAACAAAAAATATTGATAGAGCAAGAAGTGTAATAGATTGAGTACTATCAGATTCTCATGATGTAAAAACTATTATTACTACTCGTTGAGATGTTCAAATGATGAGTGCATATGATAACAATTTTTGGAATATTAAAGATACTTCTATGAAGGAAGTCTTTCAATCAGATTTTGTAAAGAAGCAACTTAATAATGGATTTTTACCTAAGGAATGTCATGATTGTAAGCATAAAGAAGAATGTAGAGGTTGAAGTAGAATGGATGCAAATATTGTTTATTGAAATTATGATAAATTTGATCCTATTTGAGATATTAATAATAAAATAGTGGAATAATGAGTTACGATATAGCAATTATATGAGCATGACCTGCTGGTTGTAGCTGTGCTATTATGTTACAGCAATATTGATATAATGTTGCTGTATTTGACCGTGATACATTTCCCAAACATAATATTTGAGAATCTCTTCTTCCAATTGTAAATTCTGATTACATGAAGCTTATATGATTAGATGAAAAAATAAAAAAAATGTGATTCCCAAAAAAATATGGGACTACATTTGTTTGGTGAAAAAATAGAAGACCTTGGAGCTTGTTTTTTGATAAAAACTTAGAATCCGATCAAGAAAGCTATTGAGTAGAAGAAACAAATAATATTTTATCTTGAAATAGTACACATTCATATCAAGTGAATAGATATTATTTTGATCAATTATTTATAGATAGGGCAAGGGAAGTATGAGTACAGGTATTTGAAAACTCTGCTATTTGAAATATTGATATGAGTAATAAAAATATCAATTCAATTTCATTAAAAAATTGAGAAAAAATAAATGCAAAATTTTATGTAGATGCAAGTTGACAAATAGCAAAAATAGCAAATTCATTATGAGAACGTAAGTTTAATGAAGATTTATGATTTTCAGCAATATATACTTATTATAAGTGAGCAAAATTTAAAGATAATTTCCTTACTAAAAATACACAATATGTTGTTTCAATTGATATATGATGGATCTGGTTTATTCATATCTGAAATGATATAACGAGTGTAGGATTAGTTTCGGATAAAAAAAATCTTATAAATAAAGAATTCATAGAAATATTAAATAGTACAGATGAAATATCTGATTTAATTGCTAATGCACAAATAGTCGATTCACTATGAAACATATCAAGTGAGATATATAAAGCAAGGAATCGGTCATATTTTAATGAATCACTATATGGTGATAATTATCTTTGTGTTTGAGATGCTGCATGATTTGTAGATCCTATATTATCTTGAGGGTTATCACTTGCACTCATGTCAGGGATTACATCAAGTGCTTATATTGATAATTATCTAAAAAATTGAGATGTTAATAGATTAAAAGTATATGAAAAAATAATATTTGAAGATATTAACAATTATTATAAACTCGCAAAATATTGGTATGCTCATAATAAAAGTATGAATTCATGGTTTTGGCAGGCAAAAAGTATATTGTGATTTGAAATAAGTAATACTTATAATAAAAGAGCTTTTACTTTCTTAGCATCAGGTTGATATTATACAAAGAAAAATTTTGATACTTTTAATGAAGTTAGAATTGATAATTTTGCTTATAACTTTGAAGACCTAGATGAAATAAATCATCTAATCGATCATTCAGAAAAACATATAAACTTTATAGATTTATTCAAAAATATACATAAACATTGATGAATAAAACAATATGAAGAATCTATAAAAATACTATGGTTACAAGTAAAAATATTAGAGAAAAAAATATGAGGAGTAAATAATGAATTTTGAAGCATATTGAGTTTCTGAATAAAAAATCTATCCAAAATACAATTATTTCAATTTATATTTACTCAAAAAAACTTCTCAATACTATTAGGTATTACTCAATGAAAAATTAATAACATAGAAGAAATAAAAAATAAAATATTATCAGAATTTATTTTTCAATATAAATTCAATGAACAAAATTTTATTCATTGAAAAATTTCTGTTTCTTGCAATATAGAACCAAACATAATATTAGCTAATGGTATAGTGTTACGTATCAATACTCAAAAAATTAATTATATAGAAATAGAAAATAATAAGTTATTTATAAATAAAAAACTTATTGTAAAACAAGATATAATTTGTAATGTAGATAACTTTATTTGATAGATTAAAATTATGGATCTTAGAATAGTAAATACATGTAATAATAATTGCTTGTATTGCTTAGAACAGGAGTTAAGAACCCAGCTAAAATATATTACAACTGAGAGTTTTAAAAATGATATTTTAAATAAAAATGATAAAAATCTAACATTTTATTGATGAAACCCTTTATTGCATCCTGATTTAAAAAAAATAATAACAATAGCAAAACAAAACTGATTCTATAATATTTGATTACTTTCTAATACTGATTCGCTGACTAAAGACTATTTAGAAGAATTGATTGGTGCAGGTCTGAATAATTTTTGATTTTATTTCTACTGATTTCAAGAAAGTATACATAAATTATATAGTGGAGGTGATTTATCGGTGAGTCATTTATCTAGGAACATTAAACTTCTTTCTGAAGCAAACATTTATATAAAATGTATTATACATGTACATAAATGAAATATAAAAACTTTAGAACGTGATATTGAAATTTTACATAAAAAATTTCATATAATGACTTTTGAATTTATAGATTATATGCTTGTTGATAGAGCTAAAAAATATGAAAAACTACTCGCCTATAATATTGAGGAGTATTCAGAAAATAGAGATTTATTATTCGAAAAAATAAAAGAATTGAATATTAAAGCAAAATTCGTAAGATTTAGTGAAGATTTCTTTTGAAATTTCCAAGAATATAATACCTAGCATATGGAAAAAAATTTAGATTATTTTGAAGCATTTGTATGACCTTTTTGTGAAAAGGATTGTTTGTTCTGTAATGAATGATGATATGGTAAAAGAAAATTTCATTCACTCGAAGAGTTTAAAAAAATAATAGATAAAAATAATTTTTCAAAAGTGGTTCTAACTTGAGGAGAGCCAATGACTAACCCCCAATTAGAAAAATATATATCATACTGTAAAGAAAAAAATATTATCATTTCTCTTGTTACAGCTATTGATTCAAAAAATTATATTGAAAAAATAGAAAAATATATAGAAGCTGGACTAAATGAAATTATGATTTCTCTGGAATGACCCGAAAAAATACATGATGTATTAATTCAAAAACAATGAGCATATAAGCAGATAATTAAAATATTATTTCTATTACAACAAAAAAAATATCCTCAATTAAAAGTTATTATTCACTCTAATATCAATGCTTTAAATTATAAATATTTACCAAAATTTATTGACCATATATTAAATAATTTTGATATAATATTTAATTATCATTTACAAATGTTAGAACCGTTTGGAAGTGCATATAAAAATAAAAAAATATTATTTAAAAGTTATTCTGAATTAATAGAACCGATATTTGAAAATATTGATACTATTCAATATAGTAATAAAATAAAATTTTGAAGATTACCATTATGTTTAGTAAATCAACAGCACCAATCATATATATCACAAACTCCTCAAATATTTGAAGAACATGATAATCAAACTGAATTAGCATGATATGAATGAACAAAGTTTATATCTGAAGAATGTACTAGCTGTAAGAAATATAAATTATGTGATGGGTATTTTGACTATTATGTGAAAGAATATTGATCAAAAGAAATAAGACCTTTTTTATAAAAAATATGTATATAAACGAAATAATTAGAGTAAATTATCTGTGTAACTGGAAATGTAGCTTTTGTAATGTATCAAAAGTGAATAATTTTGGTGAAAAAGATATTGAGAATAAAGAAGTTGTTTATAAGATTTTAGCACTTACAAAAAAATATTGAAAAAAAGAAAGAGAACAACTCACACTTTCTTTTTCATGAGGAGAACCAACTCTTAATAAAAATTTAATACATTATATTGCTCTGGCAAAGAAAATTTGAATTTGAAAAATACAAATTCAAACAAATGGGAGTTTGTTATTTAAAAACAATGCACTCTATCATAGCTTAGTTGATGCTTGACTCAATGAGATTTTTCTTGCTCAACATAGTCATAAAAATCAAACAAATAAAGAATTAGGCTGTTTCTATGAGTTTTGAGATTTTTTAGAGTGGATAGAATATTTAAAAAAACAAAAATATATACCTGATATATTTTTAAATATTGTAGTCACTCAAAAAAATATATGAGAAATAGAAGAATTTATATTAATATTATTGAAAAATTGATTTTTAAAATTATTACGTAATAAAATATCTCTGTGATTTTGCCAACCAATGTGATATGCTATGCA
This sequence comes from Candidatus Altimarinota bacterium, assembly GCA_034111025.1. Taxonomy (GTDB): domain Bacteria; phylum Patescibacteriota; class Gracilibacteria; order BD1-5; family UBA6164; genus CAJXJP01. Next base: position 15,868 of record JAWUYB010000022.1, read on the forward strand.
AAATAAAGAAACAATGTTATTAGATTTTAATCATTCACAAAAAACTAGTATTGAAAAAATTATAATTCTTTCAAAGCAAGAAAATATTCTATTAGATTTTCATTATACATCACCACCATTATGTGTTTTAAATTATCCTGAATATAACCTTGAATACAAACAATTAAAACAATTAGAAATAGATAATAAAAAAAATAATATATCTGAATCAAATTTAGAAAGTTTTAAATTTTTATGGAAAGAAAAAACAAAATATGCTAAATGTTGAAAATGTAGCTATAATAAATATTGTTTAGGGTTTTATAAAAATTATGAAGAATATTTAGGAAAGGAAAAAATTCAAAAATTTATTTCAGATTTCACAAATAATGAAAAATAAAAGACTGGAAATGTATCTAGGCTGGACATGTAATCATAAGTGTCAGTTTTGTATTGAAATGCCTACTATGGATGTTATGTGGAATAGGATTATTAGTGAAAGGGAAGTATTAAAAAAGCTTCTTAAATTCAAAAAACTTTGATATAATCATGTGACATACTTAGGATGAGAGCCATTTATTCAAAAAAATTTTTGATTTGCATTAAAAGTAGCGAAAAAATTATGATATAAGATATTAGTAACAACAAACGCTTCTACTATTCAATTTGATCAAGTTGCATCAAAATATTTGCCATACATAGATGAACTCATCATTTCTCTGCCAATAGTTGATAAGTCACTACAACCAGTTATTAATAATACAAAATGAATCATTGATTTTGATACAGTATTTCAAAATATTGATAAATATTGGAAATGAAGTTTTTTAAAAATAAATACTGTAATTACACCTAAGAATTTAGATAGCTTAGTCAATATTGTAGAGTTTATTAATAAATATAAGGTAAAAGAAATATCATTTACCTATCCAGATATATATTATTCTTATTATAAAGAAGCTAAAATAAAAGACCATATTGCAGCACCATATGAAATAGTAAAAGAAAAAATAACTGAACCATATAACCTGTGTAAAAAATATTGAATAAATGTTCAAGTCGTAGATATACCATTATGCCAATTACCTGAAAATGTTGATTTTAATGATACAGACGATTATCATTACCAATCAAGAACAAAGGTGCACTATTCAGAACAAGAATATACTCGTGTAAATACATGACCTGAATTTAATGAAAAAAACCCTCAAAATAAAGTATATGAGTCTTTACCAAGAATGAGAAAACTTGTAAAAGAATGTAGCGAATGTAAACATAATTCAGTATGTTGGTGACCTTCTGAACACTATGAAAAATTATTTTGACTCGATATAATTAAAGCAATTAAATAATATGAATACTTCAATTATTAATGATATAAATATAAAATATAATCAAGAGTTTTCTCTTATACAATCAAGAGGTTTTAATAGTGTATACTCGTCTGAAAAATATATAGCGAATATATTTCCAAAATGATATGACTTGAATAATTATAAAAATAATTATGAAAAATTATCTCAAATTCATTCAAATATTCCAGAAATTATATCATGGAATAATGATTGAAATTATTATATTCAAAATAAAATTAAAAACTCTATTGATAATTGGGTATTTGATAATCAAATAAATGATTTTTTCTCTTTATATCTAGAAAATATTTGTAAATATTATAATAAAAATAATTCAGATAGTGATTTATATGAATGTCTTATCAAAAAAATATATTGAATATACACAACTCAAAATGACAGAAACAATAAGTTGATTTTATGAAAAATTATAAAAGATATTCAGAAAAATAAAAGATTATTCCAATGAGAACAAGTATCCTATATTCACTGAGACTTAAGTGATAGTAACATATTATTTGCGAAAAATAAGTATTATATTATAGATTTGGAGAATGTAAGTAAATTTGATATTTATTATGATTTAGTAAGCTTTGATCATTTTTCAGCAAAAAATAACTCGGGAATTTATAAAGATATTCTTAGTAAAAAAGAGATATTATTTTCAGAAAAAAGATATGAAATTATGGCAGAATTATTTAATTTTATTCAAAAAAATCATTTATGAAATTTAATATAATTACACATATCACAACAGCTTGTAACTATGACTGTAGTTATTGTGATGTAATAAAAGATAATAGAAATATTGATAATAATACATTTATAAAAATCACTAATTTTATAAAAGAAAATCAAAATCATATAGAAAGATTTAAATTTTTTTGAGGTGAACCATTACTAGCAAAAAAAAATATACTAAAACTTATAGAACAATTTCCTGAGAATAAAAACTTTGAAATAGTAACAAATACTACATTATTAGATGATATAATTTGAGAAAAACTTTCAAAACAATTCACTTTAATATTCTTTAGTATTGATTCTGAAAATTCTTTCAATTTTGAATATAATATTGATTTTATATCTAAATTTAATTTAGAAGAAAAACTATATTTTAACATTATTATAGATCCAGAAAAAGTAAATCAATCAGAAAAACAATTTTTTGATTTATATAATGTAGGAATGAGAGGATATAATTTTTTACCTATATATTTTACAAAACCTTGGTCGGATGAACAATTAAAAAAACTATCTACTTTTATGAAAAAAGTATTAGATTTATCAATTCAAGATACAGATTTAAGACTCTACTGATTTCAAGAAAATAAAGGTTATGATGCCAGTTTAATTAATCCTTCAATATTCATAGATGTTGATTGAGAAGTATATTATTCAGATTTTGTATCTACGTTTTTATGAGCAAATATTAAATCTGATTTATATTTATGAAATATTGAAAATATAAATTTATGAAAAATGGTAAATTTCAATTTTGACTCTCAAAAAAAAGCATTAAACTGATTAGAAGAAAAAATAAATGTAGCTGTAAAATGACAGAAACAATTACATAAAATCATGGACTACTTTTCTGTATATTTAAATAAAAAAAATGGAAAATAAGCAAAACCTTTTAAATAAAGAACAAACAATTAAGCAAAATAGAATTTGGGTTAGAATTGCAGCTGCTTGCAATAATAAATGCTTATTTTGTCTGGATTCTCAAGCACAAGATGGTACTTATCCAGATGAATCTATTATTAAAAAAGAAATAAAAAAAGGTTTCAAGCCAGGTATGGAAAATAGAATTATTATTTCTTGATGAGAGGCAAGTATTAATCCAAAATTTCCTGAATATATCAAATACGCAAAAGAACTTTGATACGATAGAGTTCAAACAGTTACAAATGGAAATATGTTTGCTTCACAAAATTTTTGTAAAAAAGTATTTGATGCATGACTAGAAGAAGTAACATTTTCCTTTCATGGTCATACTCCACATTTGCATGATTTTTTAGTTGATACAAAATGAGCATTTAGAAAGTCATTAATAGGTTTAATATATATTAAAAAATATTACCCTGAAATCATTATTAATATACATATCGTTGTAAATAAAATAAATTTTAAATTTCTCCCAGATATAGTTAAATACTATATGAGATAATTAGATTATGAATTTG
>JAWUYB010000023.1:0-32522 GCA_034111025.1 Candidatus Altimarinota bacterium
CCTAATACGGAATATACATGAACAGAATTAGGATATTTTGATATTAATTGATATATTTTAATTAAATAAATAGACTATATAATAAAAATAATTATATTTAGTAAAACTAGATTAGTTTATAAAAAAATTTATGGAAGTAAAAGTCTGAGTATGAGTAATAATTTATAAAGATGCTAAAGTATTACTCTGAAAAAGAAAAAATTCTCATTGAGAATATACATGGTGATTTCCATGATGACATCTAGAATTTTGAGAATCTTTTGAAGATTGCGCAAAACGTGAAACATTAGAAGAATCTTGAATTACTTTAAAAAATATTAAATATTTCTGAACTACTAATGATATATTTACAGAAGATAATAAACATTATGTGACTATTTTTATGAAATCTGAATATAATTCATGAGAAGTTCAATTATTGGAACCTGAAAATTTTATTAAATGGGAATGGTTTGATAAACAAAATTTACCAGAAAATTTATTTTTACCTATAAAAAATTTACTCAAAGAAAAAAGAAACTTATTATAAGTTTCTTTTTTTTATTTTATTTTGAATTTCATTATATCATAACAGAGTAAATGCATCTATATCCTTGAAATTATAATAATCGAGTTTTCAAAAATCTGGAAGTATAAATATAAAATCTCATTTTACTTTTTCTAATGATCTGTCTTCATTTTGTTGTATCATTATCAAAAAACTTCTATTGAGTATTTGATAATTGAGATTTAAAAATCATTTATTAATATTCATTCATAAAAATGCTCGTTTAGTAGAAAGCTCTCAAAGTACTTTTTTAATAGCAGAAACTGCAATTATGTTTTTTCATTCTAATACATCAATAGGGAGATTTGTTGTCATTCAACCATCAATATAAGAAAATTTTCAGATTTGCTTTGGTTTAAATATTCCAGGAAGACTCAAACTGGCTCTTACTGCATCGGAAAGCTTCCCAGATGTAAAGACTTCCCTATTTCAAGTTTCTAGACAAGTAGCAACAATATGAAGTTTTATTTTTAATTCTTCTATTTGAATATCTCAAAATATATTATCCAATAATTTTTGAACTTTATCTCACTTTAGAAATCAATGTTTCAAATCAATATCAATTAATTTAAGATAATTTACATCTTTTGCTATTTGAGTTATTTCTTCTGGTTTTTTTCAAATAGCATAGAGTGCTCAAATAATAGCTCACATTGATGTTCCTGATATTTCATTTATCTCTATATTATGTTCCTCTAAGTATTGCAAGACTCCTATATGTATAAATCCTCTTGCCGCTCAACCTCATAATGCGAGTGAATATTGTTTATTCATTATTATTTTTTAATTATTTTAAAAAGAAACTGAAACGAGATCTATGACCTGAATTTAATAATGCTCATGAAGAGTTAATGAAGTTTTTATGTGTTTTTTCAATGCTATCAATAAAAAAATAAGGATATATCTTTGGTTTTTTATTGAGTTGTTGTTTATTTAATATTTTTAATATATTATTTGGTGGAAACGTTACTCACATACCAATATTTTCTAACTTTATATTAAATCCTTCATCATTTTTATCATCTTTTGAATATGATTTTAACACTAGTTCTGAACAAACTAGACTACTATCTGAATGAAAATTAAATATATAGTCATATCCTTTTCATATTTGTTCTCATGCTTTTTTAATTATTCATTTACGTTTATCAAGTGAGAAATTTGAACGAATAACTCATAAATAATCATTATGTTGAGTTAACTCTTGAATTAGTTTAAGAATAACTCATTCAGCTGTAGATTCTATAATATAATGCTTTTTATTCTCTAATTTTTTATATCAAAATTTTTCTGATAAATATTTTCAAGTTCACATGTATAAAGACATATGTTTCCAAAAACCTGGGATAGAAATATTTGTAGCGTTCCAATTTCATCTTGTTAATAAAATATCTCATGGCTGAGCCAATTCTAAATATTTATTTAAGTTTTTATCTGTAATTAATCCTGTTTTTCTTTTTGAAAATCTGATATGTGATATGAAATTTCAAATAACTTTCATAAGCTTGAATATCCATTTATCTGTAGTATGTTTACAATGAAAATACAAGTTACTCGAATCAGTACGAACCCTTGATAGGGGATCACTAATAAATTTACTAACTTTTATGTATTCTATAATATTTTTATTTAATATTATTTTATAAGGTTTTAAAAATAAACTCGGAATATTATAAATATTTATATATTTTGGTTTATAAACAAATGATGAAAATCTACCATAATTATCTGTTGTATTTTCTTTTAATAATTGTCTAATAAATCTTTCATTATTTCAAAAATGAATTAATAATTGTTGTAATATATGAAAATAGAATCTTAATAGATATCTTTGTAAAACAAGTTTAGAATAATTTTTAAATATTATAAATTTTCTATATTTATTTTTTTTGATTAATTTTTCAATATTTTTAAACAAAATAACATATTCTCCCCATAATAACAAGAAGTCTTTTTTATCTTTATCTGTATAATTATTATTTTTTGTATCAAAAATAGAATGATTTTTTAATTCATTAAAAAGTCATTCTTGTTTTTCTTCTAAAAATTTTATTTGAAAAATTGTTTTTTTGTAATCCATAAAATTGTACTAAATATGATTATATATTTAGTATATAATAAAAAAGAATTTATTATAATATTTATAAAATATAAAATTGACCAAATAATTTTTATTCATATAGTATGTTTGTTCAACAACATATCCAGAGAGAGTAAAAGAGATCGGGCTCGTTTGTATTACTCCAGCAACCTATTATTATAATAAGGTGCTAATTCCCTCCTGTTTGTCAGGAAAGATATAATTCTCAAATTTACAAATAAATTTTAGATTTAAACTTTCTTGTCAAAGCAGAAAGTTTATTTTTTTTTATAATAAAATTTTAATGAAAACGTATATAACCTCAGAATCAGTTTCAGCAGGTCACCCGGATAAAGTTTGTGACAGAATAAGTGATGCTGTTTTAGATGCTTGTTTAGCACAAGATCCAAACTCAAGAGTGGCTTGTGAAACTATGGTAACTACTGGAACAGTAATAGTTTCTGGTGAAATAACAACAACTGCAAATGTAAACTATACTCAACTTGTAAGAGATACTATTTGTGAAATTTGATATAATGAATCAGAAGCACACTATGACGGGAATGATGTTTGAGTACATTTACTTATTAACTCTCAATCACCAGATATAGCTCAATGAGTTGATACATGATGAGCTTGAGATCAATGAATAATGTTTGGTTACGCAACAAATGAAACTGAGAATTATTTACCTACTCCTATCTCATTATCTCATAAATTAGCAAAAAGGTTAGAATTTGTAAGAAATGAAAATATACTTCCTTACTTATTACCAGATGCAAAAACTCAAGTTACAGTAGAATATGAAAATCATAAACCAATTAGAGTTGATGCAGTTGTTATTTCAAATCAACATAGAGTGGCAGTTTCACAAGAAGAATTGAAATCTGGAATAAAAAAAGAAGTCATCGATCATATACTTTGAGATTTAATTGATGAAAATACTGCTATTCATATTAATCCAACTGGTATTTTTCAAGTATGAGGACCTAAATGAGATTGTGGTTTAACTGGTAGAAAAATTATAGTAGACACTTATGGTTGAATTGGAAGACATGGTGGATGAGCATTTTCATGAAAAGATCCATCAAAAGTAGATAGAAGTGCAGCATATATTGCAAGATACTTAGCAAAAAACATTGTAGCTTCTGGATTAAGTGATAGATGTGAAATTCAACTATCATATGCAATCTGAGTTGCACATCCTGTTTCTGTATTTGTAGATGGTTTTTGAACTGAAAAAATAGATATTTCAAAAATCATAGAAGCAGTAAAAGAAAACTTTGATCTTTCACCTGCTGGAATTATTAAAAAATTAGATTTAAAAACTCCAATTTTCAAAAAAACTTCATCATACGGACATTTCGGTAGAGATGATGTATCATGGGAAGAATTAGATAGTGTTGGAATATTTAAAAATTTATTAAAATAAAAAAATCGACTTTATAAGTCGATTTTTTTATTGATTATTAATTAATTCTCTGAATTCCTCTAAAGTTAATGAAGGAATATCTCATCACATATTTTCTTGTCACCAAGCAATAATTTCTCAATCATTTTTCAGTATTGCAGTTGAATATGCATTTCATATAACTTGCTTTACGTTTGTTAAGTTTAGTCAAGTAGAATCTCATCAAATACTATACGATCACCATGCAAATACATTTCAATCTGATCTAATTGCTATCATTTTTTTAGTAGACAAACTATTTACTGGTGGTAAATAGATATCAACAATATTATATAATTCGCTTTCCATTGAAACTGGTATATCTCCAGTATATCTTATACCTCACCAATAAGCTATAGTTCAGTCATTTTTGAGTGCAACAATTGCATCTCAACTATTATATAATTTTGATACATTATTTAATCATATTGGTAAATTAGATGGATCTCATCAATAGTTAAAGTTTCACCAGTTAACTACTGTTCAATCATCCTTCAATCATGCAAATGCTGTAAAACTACGAGTTTTAGAATAATAAATATCTGTAAACCCTGTTCATATTGGAGCTTTATTAGAAGATTCTGCTGTTGGTCAAAATCATAAAATTTCTCAATTAGTATTTAATCAGTATATATTAATAGTATCTCAATAAAGTATAGTAATATTTTCCATATTTGCAGAAACTGTAGGTCCTTCAAATATAATAACTGAATTATCTGATTTTTTAACAGCAAAATATCTATTACTTATTCCACTCACAACACTATCAATATTATTCAATTGTTGATTAACCTCATCAGTTCAATTAACAAAATTTCTTCACCAAACTATTCATGTATTATCATTTTTTACTGCAAGAAAACCATAAACAGTATGATGTAATTCTCTTACATTTGTCAATAATCCACTTATTGAACTAGAGTTTCATCAAACTGTAGTATTTCACCATGTTACTACCCTACCATCATCTTTTAATGCAGCTACTGCTGTTCAATTAATGTAATACGACTTAACATTTATTAAATCTGATTCAATAGAACTAAAACCATCTAAATCTTTAGCACTCCCAATAAGTATATTTTCTCAATTTGATGCGTGTAGAATATAATTATCAGTTTTCATTCCATATCTTTCAATATTTGTAATTGAATCGATATTACTTATTCAAGTAATAATTCAATCAGAATCTCATTGAAATACATCATCTCACCAAGCTACAACACTTCAATCATTTTTTAATGCTACAAAGGTTTTATTTCATCAATAAATATTTTTAATATCTGTTAATAATCCTAGTGGAGATATTCATCAATATATTTCATTTCACCATGACCTTGCAGAATTATCTATTTTTAACCCTACATATCAATGATTATTTGAGAATAATTCTGTAACGTAACTCCCAGACGCTGATAGTACTGCAGGGTTATCATTAGAAGATGGATCAATTTGAGAATATTTTATCTCAGTACCAATATTATTATTTAAAATATTAGCTATATAATTATCTGCTGCACTTGGTGAACCTGATTTAATTTCTAATATTTCGGCTATTTTATTTTCTGATGCTATTTCTGTATTTAAATAATTTTGTTCTAGATTATCTAAAAAATCCAATCTTTCTTCAGCACTATTTACTAAATCATTTATATCTCATGTAAATAAAATTACTTTATTTGCTTCAAAAGCAAATCATCCATTGTTATTATAAATTGATCATGAATAACTTGCAGGGAGATTATTATATCCTTTATATACAAGTCTTTGATTTTCTATAATATCAATAATATCTACACTATTAATATCTGATGTTAATATACTTGGAACTCATAATAAATAATCCAGTGATCAAGTTTGAACTTTTAAAAAATGTCAGTTATAGTCTCATTTTACATATATTTTTGCTAATTGGTCTCAGGCATAGACTGCTGGAGAAATAGTTGATGAAACTGAATTTTCTAACACAGCTGCTATTTGATATTCTTGTCAATTTCTAGTGATTGAATATGGATATGGAAGGAATGTAAGAGGATCTGTCGGAACACTTCACATACTGACTGTATCTGAATATGAATTCTTTCAAAAAACTCATTGAGTCCATGCTGTTGCTCAACTAAAAACAATATTTGTTGCCTCATTTGGAATCGGATATTTTCCTTTTGTTTCTTTAAAAATAGTATTTACTTTTTCTATACTTTTCATATCAGCTAACCTAACTGAATCTCTCGAACTTGCTGAATATCATTGAAAGCTTATAAATGCAACCGTCGCTAATACTGAAAGAATTGTTATAACTACTATCAACTCTACCAGAGTAAAGGCTTTATTTTTAAGAATATTATTCATATTGGAAAATTAAAATGATATTATTTATATAATACTTATAATAATTAAAACTCAATATAAAAACACTTTACATTCAAGTAAAGTGTTTTTAATTAAAATGGGATATCTTCAACTGAAATATCTCATCCTGTAGGTTTTGCTTCAGTGGATTTATTTTCAGTTTGAGTATTGTTAGAATAATTATTATCTCCTCCCTCTGGTTTCCAATCATTTAATGTGAAATAATGAGTATCTCCATATTGACCTGGTTCTTTTCTTTTGCTCATTGTTATATTTACATAACCTTTTTCGTTTGCATATTGTTGAAGTTTTTCAATATTAAAACTCATATTAAAAAATTCACCAAATTGTCCTGTAACAGCTTTGCAGCTTGTTCCATCAATATATGTTTTTGCCATAATATATTATTATAATTAAATTATTAAATTTATTTTATATATATAAAATAAATTCTCAAATATTATTTATTTTTTTTGTTAAAAACTTTTTTAATAAATTATTTTAACTTAATAAAATATTTTACTGGACTAAAAAATAATTAACCTAAATCAAAGTAAATGAAGACAATAAAACAAAATACATATTTTTTTATTTTTTGGAACTTTTCGTAAATCGAATGGTATTTTTTTGTTGATGATAGCTTACTCAACTAAAAGAACTTTTCGATAAGAAAGGTTCTTTTTTTATTTTAAATTTAAAGAATTTATTTTGCTTAAAAATATTTTAAGCAGTACAGATTTTTTAAAATACATTTTAATAATAATATGGTATATGCAGTAAAAACATTAAATAATAGTGATTCATCTGAATTATTATTACAACAAATGCAAAAAATAAACTCTTGAAGTTTAAGAACATTAGATGAAGAAACATCTAGTAAAGTAAATATATTAATGGATGGTATGAATATTTATAATAATACTCCTTTAACTCCTGAAATGTTAGAAAGATTGCTATCCGATTGATATTCATTAGAAAGAACTGATTGTGAAAGATATCAAAATACTCATTGAGAATATGTACATGTATTATCACTATTAGATTTAGAATGAAAATACTAAAACAAGCTTACTAGGAAGCTTATTTGTTATCTGTAATAATTGTTATTTTTTTTCTATTTGGTGATTTTTCTTTGTTTATTATAGTATAACCAAAATTTTCTAATACTGCTCTTCTTCCTGGTTTACGGATCCTATCATTTGGATTTTTAGTATTCAAGCAACTGATAAAGTATTCTTTATAAAATTCTAAAATACTTGAAAATCAATCAAAATGAGGAATTTTAGAATAATCATATTTATCTAATTTAGCTGTTCTTGGGTTTTTATTTATTTTCAGATCTAAATTAGATTTTGCATTATTTAATAGTTTTTCATTAAATTCTTCTTTATTTAATAATCAAATTTCTTTTCATTTTAACTCTCTATAATTTTCACTAATATCTTCTAAATCTAATTCAAATGGTCTTTTTTTATAATCAGTATTAGATTTATAATTATAAATACTTACATTATGAAGTATCTCATAATATATGTTTATTAGCTCTTGAATTAACATTTCAACATTTTGTTGATTAACATGTGTATCTACCAAGGATAATAAATCCACTTTCCACTCATTAATTTTTTTTACAGTTAATGCAATTATTTCTTTTTCTCATCTTACCTTACAAATTTTAGTTCAATTCTTTAATAAAGGTAATATAACTATTTTTCTATCATGTGGATATAATTCTTGTAATTTATCTGGATATTTTTCATCATACATTTGAAAATATTTAGCAGAAAAATATTCCTGAGCTTTTTTTGTATGTAATTTTGGTATTTCTGGAAAATTAATCTTTAAAAATCTTAATACTGTGTTTCATTCTGTTCATTTTGATAATTTATTAGAATTTTTTAATGCTTTAAATAAAATATCATCTAGTAACTTAAAATCTGAATCAGATAAGGTTTTAGCTATAATTCTTCAATTTTCTTTATTTTTTTCTATTGCTGTAATTATGGCATTTGCATGTAATTGTTTATTATCATCATATTCTTCTATTTTTTTCATAGTTAATGCATAATTTCTATCTCAATCAGGCCATAATACTATAATATCTGTACTATAATTTTTTATAGTTTTATCAAGAATTAATTTCATTTCTTCTATTATCTCTTCATTAGATTTTCAATTTATATTTCATAGATTTTTTTTTCAATTTCTTAATAATAATATTTTTTCATTATTTTTTTCTTTTCTCATTCAAACTCTAGACCTCTCTAATAAATCATTTTCAGTAAATCATTGATTTGCACATATTGTAAATACCTTACTTTTTATAGATTCTTGAATAGATAATAAAGATAATATAGCTGCTTTATTAATTTTTTTAATACCTAAAATATCACACAACATTTTGTTGTATGTCTCTTGAGGTATAATAAAAACAGCTTTTTCTGTTTTATAATCATAACTTCATGGAATACTATTAGAGGCTTTAATCATAATATTTTTTTTTCTTGTATTAGATATATTTTATCACTTATTCTATATTTTATCAAGAATTTTATTGAAAAATAATAATTATCTAGTCTTTTTTAATTTTGCTTATATAATATAAGTAAATAGTGATTATATATTAAAAATAATATACAAATGGAACCAATAAAAGAACCTGCAAAAAAAATATGAAATTGACTTGCTTTTATTCAATCTAAAATTGATGATGTATTTGATTATTGATTTTCTAAATTATCAAACAGTACAAATAAAGAGCTTCCTAAAGATACTCCAAAAGTTAAAAAATATGTATTTAAAGTATGAGGTTTTATTTGAGATATAGGGAAAAATTATTACCAAAGGTATAGTGAAATAAAAGAAGAACAAGTTCAAATGAAAAATTGTGATAAAGATTAGCTTTTAGCTAGTTTTTTTTTATTTTTTATATATACTTCCTGCAATTAAATTTTATAAATATACTCTTGAAATGTTAGACAATATAATTCAAAAAGTTATAAATCATCACCCAGATTTTAGTTATGAAGATGTACTCGAAATTTGCCAAGAATTTCTTGATGAACAATCTCCTAAAATAAAAGAAGAAACCAAATTAAAAAGATTGAATAAATTTTTAGAAAAAGAGTTTGAATTAGTTGAGGAAAAAATTATAGAATATTCTACAAAAGATTATTCTCTAGAAACAATTCCTAAGTATCTTTTTGCATGAAAAACTCAAATTTCTTCCAGTTTAATAAAAATAAAGTGACTAGTTAAGAATATAGAAAGAACAGAATTATTTGAAAAAGCAGATTTTCAAATAAATAAATCTGATAAGATTGCACTTATATGAAAAAATTGAGCAGGTAAAACAACTCTATTAAAAATGATTTTAAAATCAGACGAAGAGTTAGTTCCTGAATATGGAACAATCGATTTAGCAAGTTGATTAAAAATATGATATTTGTCTCAAGATTTATTTTGGGAAAATACTAATAATACACTCAGAGAAGAAATGGATAATATATTTCCTGAAATTAATCAAAAAATTCATAGACTTAATGAAATTCAAAATGATATGGAATTATGGGATGAAACTGAAAGACTTAATAAAGAACTTGCAGAAATAGATGGTTTTAGAAAATTTGAACTCCAACATGAAATTTTAAAATATTTTGGTTTTACAGATGAACAAATGAATTTCAATGTTTTACAACTCTCTGGTTGAGAACAAACAAAGGTGCAAATCGCTAAATTTTTAATCCAAGAAGTAGATTTATTAATATTAGATGAACCTACAAATCATTTGGATATTAACGGAATAGTATTTTTAGAAAAATTTTGTCAAAACTGGAAAAAAGCATTACTTTCAATTTCACATGATATTAGATTTATAAATAATACTTCTAATAAAATTGCTGAAATTTCAAATAAAAAAATTAATAATTATCCTGGTAACTATGAAGAGTATATAGAATTAAAACAAGCAAATTTTGATAAACTGAATAAAGATTATACAAATCAACAAAGAGAACTAGAAAAAACGAATGATTATATCAAACGTTTTAGAGCAAACTCAGCAAAAGCATCTAGTGTACAAAGTAGAATAAAAGCTCTCGCTAAAATTGATATACTCAATGAACCTGAAAATGAATCACTTGTAAAAAATATTCATGTTGATCTCGATAAAAGACTTCCTGAAATAATTATGAAACTCACGAATGTAGAGGTCTGATACGACTACCCTATTGTAACACTTCCAGAATATTTAGAAGTAAATAAGTCTGATAAAATTTGAATAATTTGAGAAAACTGAGCATGAAAAACGACATTTTTAAAAACAATGTTATGAGAATTAAAAATATTAGACTGACATATTGATTTAAATGAAACTCTTAAAGTATGATCATATTCTCAAGTATTAGCAGACCTAGATATGGAAAAAAATATCCTTCAAGAACTTATGAAAGATTATGATAACGAAACTGAAATTAGAAATATGCTCGGTTGACTACTTATAATCTGAGATAAAGTTGAACAAAAAATAAAAACTCTCTCAGGTTGAGAAAGAGCAAAAGTTGCACTCACAAAGATGCTTCTTGTAAAACCACATATTATAGTTATGGATGAACCTACCAATCACTTGGATATTCATTCTAAACAAGTCATTAAAAATATGTTATTAAACTTCGAATGAACTACTCTTATCGTCTCACATGATAGAGATATTCTCGAAGCAATTTCTAATAAGATATGGTTAATTAAATGAGGTTTTCTCAATGAATATAGAGAAATAGATAGAGGTTTCGCGGAAATTTATAAATAAAAAATCTAAGAATTAATTCTTAGATTTTTTATTTTACCCTCAAACTATTTAATTCAAATAAATCTCATTCTATACTATTAAGGTTATCAGTATAATTTTTAGTATTTTTTGAAGAATATTCTCAATATCATTCTATTTTTTTATTAGAAATAACAATATTCGATAAGTGGTAATCACTTGAATTATTTACATTTTTATAATAAATATTTCCTCAGAATCATTGAGTAATAGTTTCTAGAATATTTTTTGAAAATGTACTAGATAATTTTATATCTGTGATAACATTTAAATATATATTATCTGAAACATCATTTAGTTTTTCAAAAAATTCTTTTGTAAGTATTTGAGCAGGAAGTGATTGTCATGAGTATGCATCAACTACTATTGCATCATATCTTTTATTTCATAATTTATTTAAATAGAAACGTGCTGACTCTGGATAAAAATTAATTTTATCTGATAGTTTTTTTTGTAAAAAATATTTTTCTGAAATATCTTTTAGATCTTTATCAATATCTAATACATCTATATTAGTCATTGTTGTTATTTCTGATAATTCATTTGGTAAAGTAAATCCCGCTGCTCAGATTATTAAAATATTTTTAGAATCTGAAGCTATGATTTGTTTTTTGATTTCTTTTATATATTTAAAAAAACTTTTTCAATCTTCAATATTTATACCTGATGAATATGCTCTATCCATTGAAAAAATACGTTGATCTTCTGAGTTATTATAAATACTTATTGTATGATATGCATTAGATGTTTTAAATATGATATTATTAGCTTGAGGCATTTGAGTAAATAATATAGCTGCATAAAATACTATTAATCATATAAAAGCAGTTAAATAAAAATTACTATTTTTTTTCAAATATATCAAAACAAGTAGTCCACAAATGACTAATAATAGAGGAGAAATTATTGCTGTTTTTTCTACTCCTAAACTTGGAAATAATACTATAGATGTTCAAACTGAACCAAGGAAAGATCCTATAGTTGAATAAAATAGTAACTTCCCTATTTTTTCTCAACTATGACTTCCCTTTAACATTTCTGATAAAAGTGGTATTGTCTGACTTGCTAAAAAAACTGGGATAAAAAATAATAAAATAGATACTAGTAATAATGCTAGAAAATAATTAGGAATTAAAACTAAAAATAATTCTAAGCTCAGCTCTGCAAATATAAATGTTATAAAAAAATAGTATATTGAGGAAATAAGTAAATTCCTTAATAAATATTTATCTATATTCTTATTTTTAGCTGTAATTTTTCATCAGATATAATATCAATAACTTAAAGCGAGTAATATTACACCTAATATGATAGAAGTTGAAATAGAATTAACTCATATAATAGGAGAAAATATTCTCAGTGCTGTTATTTCTACTGATAAAGTAGTAAAACCTTCTAATAAAGCTATCAGATATATAATTAGGTGCATGTATTTTTTTTACTAAGTATTTTATTAAATATAACAAAAAAACTAAAAAGAAGAAGTTCTTTTTAGTTTTTTATTCACTTGATAACTAATTTAGTATAATTTTTAACTATATTTTCACTTTGATTATATTCATTTATTTTTTTTATTCATTGTGTTGAGACTATATTCATATATAGAATTTCGCATAGCGATTTTATGTTTTTTTTCTATAAATTTATTATTAGTCATTTTAAAACAATATGATATCAACCTAAAGTTATTTTTATCTATATTTAATATTTTTGGAAATAGTTTATTCGAAATAGTATCTGGTAAACCAAAAACATATAAAACATTATATTCAGCTAAATTTATTTTCAAAGCATTCCCATATATTATTTTGATATTTTTATATCAACTGAAAAATATTTTTATTTTAGAAATTATGTATAATACTGGTGATAATTCAATTCCAACAATAAAAGAATTTGGTTTATTTTTAGCCATATAAAGTGATACAACCGAAGTACCACATCAAATTTCTAAAAATTTTTCTCCATCCTCTAATCACACTATTTTATATATTCTATTTAAATCTTTTTTACTTGTAGGAACCCATGGGGCTAAAGAAAAAAAAGAAAATACTAAAACGAAAAACAATATATACATAATTAACTTGATATACTCCATATAATATTATTATTTTAATTTACTCCACCAGTTAATTTTTGGTAATTCTGATAATTGAAATATTTAACTTATTATTTATCTCATTCTTTAATAAATTTTTCATTCCAAGTGTAATTATATGCAGCATTTTCTATAAAAGCAATATTAAATGATTAATACTAGTTTTAAAATTTCTTTAAATCAATCAAAATATTAACTATCTCCGGAAAATAAACACTAGATTGACTAGCTTGACTAGATTGAATAACCCAACTTTACCATAGAATATTTGAACGATCAAGTATTCCACCTTCCAAAAATATTAAGCTGGTATAAGAGTAAATTTTATATTCTCAGACTTAATATCTCTATAGTAATATAATTGTTTTAAATTAATACTTGCTTAAAATATTTAAAGTATAAAAAAATCAAAAAGAAAAAAATAAAATATTAAAAATATCTTATTTTTTTTCTCTATTTAATTGTTAAGTTATTGATATAATTTCATAAGGGATAAACTATTTTTGATAATTTTATTAATTCTTTAAAAAAATTATCTGATAAAACGACATTATCAGAAATATTTTTTAAAACATAGAAATCTTTATATCTCAGTAAATCAATATTAGGGTTATCTTTTTTATATCATTTTGGTACTGTTTTCACTTTATCTCAACGAAGTTCGAAGTTTTTGGTTAATATTTTATTATTTAATATTTCTCTTAATTTTTCTGAATTATTATTTATATCTTCACGTAAAGCTTTTAAAACACAAGGTTCTGGTCTCCATATTCATCATATTATAAAAGAGTTCCCAGGTTCTATATGAAAATAATATCCAGATTTTTGATGCATGGCTGGCTTTCAGCCTTGTCAGATTAATATTCAAAAATGATTTTTAAAAGGCTTCCCTTTTGCAAAACGAGCATCTTTATAAATACGGAAAAAATATGGTTTTTCTCAAGGAGTTTGTAAACTCTCATCAAATTTATTTAACTCTCAAAATAAATGAGCAGAAAAATACTCTATATCTTTTTTTATATTCAAGTATCTTTCTTTATTCTCAGCGAACCATTCCCTATTATTATTTTGTTTAATTTCTTTTAAAAAATCAAAAACTGATTTATTTATTTGTTTCATAAATAATATTTATATATATTTATTAAAATATTTAATCTGTAACCATACAAGTAAGACTTATAAATAAATCCTCACAGTATACTAGATTATATTAATTTTCTAATGTATCATCAATGATTATTTTCAATATATTTTTGAGATAATACTAAAGTAATTAATCTACTTATTTTACATATAATTCATGATTCATAGCTCCTAAAGAAGAATTACCTAGTAATGTATTTAAATAATAGTATTTTTATTTTTTCTATATCATTCATATTTTTCTACTAATATAAATAGTTTTTTTATTTAATATAATTAAATTTAAATTATTTCAGTAATTTGTCAATATAAAATTCTTTAGAACTAGTAAAAAAATATTATAATAAAACTATTAATTAATAACTATATTATTATGTCTATTTTTAAAAATAAGTTAGTATTAAGAATTACATTAGCAAAAACTATTGGTTTTATATTTGGTTTAATTGCATTCTTTGCAGTTCCTAATTTCCTAACAGAAGCTGATATTATGTTCAGATTCTGAATATTATTTCTCTATACTACTATTTGAGCATTTGTAGGTTTATTCTGAATTATGGATAAAGATCCAATATTTAATTATAAAATACCTTTTTGGATAAGATGACCACTTGTATGAGGATTATTAAATACTATTATAGTATTATTCTCATATACAATATTTCAAACTCTCATAGTTTGAACTATGTTAGATTGATATTCTCCATTCTGGTTTGCATTAGAGTGAGCTATATTAGGTTTAATAATTGATTTCATAGCTACAAAGTATTATTGAGAAGGTGAAAGTCTTATAAAATAAAAAATCACCATATGGTGATTTTTTGATTTATTGTTAAAAATATTAATCCAATGAGTATTGCTAGACTAATAAATATTATATAACTTCTTTGTATACTATATATTTTTAAATAAATAGTATTTTATTTTTTTATTAAAACTCTATTTTCCTCTTCAGCTTTTTTATCCATAACAGATCCTATTATCATTCAAACTAACATTCAACCTATTAATCCTCCAGTAGTTTCACTTCACATACCAAAATCAAATCAGATTATACCAGCAACAGCTATACCAAAAACCATTCATAGTGACATTCATAATCATACATAACGTCATTTTTCTACAAGTTTATGTTCTTTTTCTAAATATGCAGTAAGAATAATATATTGTTTTTTTATGTATTTATATTGTTTTTCTTGAATAGAATCAATATTTAAATCTTCTAATTTTTTAGATATAATAACTAACTTATCATCAGATAATTCTAATTTTTCTAAACTCTGTAGAGTTTCAGAAAATAAATTGTATAAATTTATTTCAGATTTCTTTTCTGATATATTTTTTAAATTATCTAAAAAATCTATAGTTTGTTTAATATTCATATTTTTTACTTATAATTATGTTTAAATTTAAGTCCCACAAAATGTTCTATAATTATTATCTATACTTTCTGGAGCTTTCATAAAATTTTTATTTTCTTCATTATCACTATAAGGATTTTTTAAAATTTCTAAAATCTTTTCTAGATGAGAAAAATTGTTATTTCCTTCAGCATTTTTTATAACTTCTTCTACTCTATAATTTCTTGGAATAATATTCGGGTTTATTTTTTTCATTTTTATTCAAATTTTTCAGAAATCTATCTTTTGTACAGATAAAATTATTTCTAATTTTTCTGAAAATATTATTAATTCTCAAAAATTATATTTTTTTCAAATATTTTCTAAATTATTATTTTCTATATATTCAGATAAATTTCTGAAATAATCCGTGTAATCAATATTATTTTTTTCTAATATTTCTAGTAAATTTTTTACTAAATCATTATCAAAATATTTTTCTTCAAAAATTCCTATTTTATTATTCATCATTTTGAAAAACTTATTATCAAAATTTTCTTCAAAATTTCATAATATTTTTTCTACTTTTTTTACAGAATCATCTATATTATCTCACATAAGAGGAATCAAAGTTTCTCAAAAACGAGCTAAGTTCCAATTCAAAGCATATTTTTGATTCATAAAACTATATCTCCCATTTTGATCAATGGAACTGAAAACGGTATTTTTATTATAGTTATCCATAAATGCACAAGGTCCATAATCAATAGTTTCTCAAGATACTAACATATTATCAGTATTCATTACACCGTGAATAAATCAAACTCTCATCCAATCAACTATTAAATCAATTTGTTTTTCTATAACTTGTTTATAAAAATCAGTATATTTATTTTGAGATTTTTCTATATCAGAAAAATGTCTATTAATAGTATAATCTGCTAATAATTCTAATGACTGATAATCATTATTATGGAAAAAATATTCAAAGCTTCAGAAGCGTATATGACTCGAAGCAATTCTCGTGAGAATAGCTCAAGGTTTAATATTCTCTCTAAATATATCTTCTCATGTAGTCACAATACTCAATGATCTCGTTGTAGAGACTCATAAAGCATACATTGCTTCACTTATTACATATTCTCTAATAACAGATCACAGCGTCGCTTTACCATCTCATCCTCTTGAAAAGATAGTTTCTCATGATCATTTTAAAACTATATCTTTTCTTTTATTATTTTTATCTAATATTTCTCAGAGTAATACAGCTCTCCCATCTCATAATCTTCTTGAAAAATTACTAAATTGATGTCCTGCATAGACTTGTGCAATAGAATTAGAGTTTTCAAATGATTTATTCCCTGAAAAATATTCAGCTATTTCTTTATCAGATAAATTATCTAAATTAATACTTAGATCTTTTAATAAATTATTATTTATTTTTATTAATTTCGGGTTTATAACAAAACTCGGATTTATTTTTTGATAAAAAGTTCCAGGTAATTGGGAATATGTGTTATTAAATTTTATATTCATATATTTTTATTAGATATATTTATATTATGATACATATATCTGAATTAAATTCTAGTATTTTTGATTTTAAATTATATATATAATAGAAAAATATACTAATTCAACACAAAATAATATAAAAAATGTAGATGATTTAAAAGTTATTATAGCATTAATACAAAATTTATTTACAAAATATCATGAATTTTCTTTCATGATATCAGATCAATGTAGCGATGAGTATCTTCTATAATTAGGAGAAATAGTAAAAAATAGTCTATTATTAGTCTATTCTTTGTGTTTTGAAAATATTTATAATTTATGATTACAAATAATATTTTATTCTTGTTACAAGAAATAAATTATAAATTTTAATATATCAGGTATTTTTTATATAATAAGAGAAATATAAAAATAAATTTTAAATATATAAGTCTATGAAATTAAATAAATTAAATAATGGAAATTCTATTCCAGTTTTATGATTTGGTTTATGGAAAATTCCTCAAGAAAAATGTGCTGAAATAGTCTATAATGCTATAAAAATATGATATAGACATTTTGATAGTGCAAGTGATTATGGAAATGAAAAAGAAGTATGAGATGGAATAAAAAAAGCAGTCAATGATAGATTATGTGAACGTTGAGATTTATTTATTACATCTAAACTTTGGAATACATATCATAAACCTGAACATGTTGAAGCTGCATTACAAAAAACTCTTGATGATTTACAACTAAATTATTTAGATTTATATATGATTCACTTCCCAATTGCTTTAGAATATGTAGATTTTTCAGATCGTTATCCATCAGAATGGATAAATAATCCTGCAAGTAAAAATCCTTGTATGAAAATAGCAAAAGTTCCATTGTACCAAACTCGGTGAGCTATGGAAGATTTAGTAGAAAAAAAATTAGTAAAAAATATTTGAGTATGTAATTATAATACTGGATTGATTCATGATTTAATCAGTTATTCTAAGATAAAACCAAGTGTAATACAAATAGAATCTCACCCCTATTTAACACAAAATAAACTCCTAGAACTTTGTATTAATAATTGTATTTCAGTTACAGCCTTTTCTCCGTTGGGATCAATAGGTTATAAAGAGATATGAATGGATTGAAATCAAAAATCACTTTTAGAGCAAGATAATATTTTAAATATTTCTAATAGATATAAAAAAACAGCTGTGCAAATAATACTCCGATGGTGAATTCAAAGATGCTGCAACATTATTCCTAAAGCTTCGAGTATAGTTCATATGCAAGAAAATATAGATATATTTGATTTTGAACTCACTAGAGATGAAATGAAACAAATAGATAGTTTAAATATAAATAAACGTTTTAACGATCCTGGTGAATTTTGTAAAACTGCATTTAATACATTTTATCCAATATATGATTAATAAAAAAAGTAAGAAATATAAATAACTCTCACCTAGCTGGATATATGAAATCTAGAGAAACTCATGTTATCTTATTCATATTAAGTGAGATGACTAAATAAATTAATATTTACAGAAAAATATATTAATAGATTTAATATGTTTTATTGATATAATAGAATATATCAAAGTTCATTGTTATATTGAAATAAATTTTAATAATATATTTTTATTATGTCGAAAAGAAACGTTTTTAGAAAAGCTGAATTAAATAAAAATTCTGAAAAAACAGAAGATAGAAAAGTATCTTGGTTAGAATTATATTTTGACCTATTTTTTGTAGTAGTTTTATATTACCTCGTACATGAATTAGCATATGATTTTTCGTTAACGAGTTTATTTAATTATACATTAATGTTTCTCTCTGCTTTATGGTTATGGATATCATATACATATTATAAAGAAGTTTTTCAAAATCATGGTTTAGAAATAAGAATTTTTACATTTTTTTATATGATTCCTATTTGATCATTAGCAGTATTTTCAAATGATGCTATGAATTGAAATATGGATTATTATATATTAAGTTACTTTATTGCTAGAGTATTATTAATGATAGCTTGGGCTCATTGAAGTTATTTAAATCATGAATTTAGAAATGCCTGAAATAAATTATTTACATGAATTTGAATCTCACTTTTATTACTTATATGAGCATATTTTAATATTTTTGGTTTAGCAACTTTTTTATTTTTCTTAGCTTTAATTATAGATTATATTAATCCCTTATTATCAATAACTAAACAATCTAAATTAAATATAAACTTGTCTAGACTCCCCGAACGTTTTTGATTATTTCTTATTATTGTTATATGAGAAATAGTCAGGTGAGTTATAAAATCCTTATCTCAAGCAACAGAAATAAATTTTGAATATATCAGTATATCTATATTACTATTTTCTTTATCATATGGTTTATGGTCAATTTATTTTGATTACTTACCAAAAAAACTTGTAACAAATAGTTTAAAAAAGACCTTTATTTGGATATACTTACATGTTTTAATTATATATTGTTTAACACTTATTTGAGGTGTTTTATTAAAATTTAATATAGAAAATCTAATAACTCCTCTACCAAGTTTAAGTATCTATTTAACCATAAGTGTTTCTGTTTTTATGATATTGATGTGAATTATTTGAAAATTAATAGATAAAAAAGACGTTCATATAGTTGAAAAAAAGAGGTCTTCTATAAAAATATATACATGAATAGCAATATTAATTTTTTGATTACTTACTTATAATTTAAGTATAATAATATTATTATTATGAATAGTATTTTTACTATTACTACAAATGATTTATATAATATATTTATGGAAAAATAATTTAGAATTTGAATAAAAAAAAAAGGGTTATTTTTTAAATATATAGCTATAATGAATATATAAATCTGAGTGAAGAATATTTAGATAATACTGACGGAAAAATATTTTATATCAATTATTGCTTAAATGCATATGGGGGTATCAAAAAATTAATCCGATTTTAGTTGATTTAATAGATTAATATATAAGAAAAAAAAGTAAAAAAGAAAGCCCCTCTCTATTGAGTTAGGGCTTTTTTTATTTATTTAATAATTGATCTTTGAGTTGTTTTGCAATATGTTCTTTTTTTAATAAATGTGGACTTTCTAGTCATGCAATAGATGCAACTTGTATGAGTCATTTGTTATGAGCATGAATAAAATTAGATATTTGCTCTACTTTTTTATCCCACGTTTGTCTATATGCTCTTCTATTAGATTTTTTCATTGTAGCAAGTCCTACTGGACAATTTCATTCTTCACCAGAACATAATCAAGCACGAATACATCAACCTGCTATCATAATTGAACGTGCATTTCATATAGCATCAGCTCATAGAGCAAGGGCTTTTGCTGACATAAATGGAGTGTAGAGTTTTGCAGCAGCAAATATTTTAATATTATCTCTTAATCAGTGTTGTATTAATAATTTATTAGCTATAGATAGAGCATCATATATTTTCTTTCCGAATAACGTAGATAAATAAATAGGTGCAGCTCATGATCCTCCATTACCTCAATCAATAGTAATAAAGTCTAATGCTATTTCTTTATTTGCTACCATTGCCTTAATTAATGGTTCAATATTTGATTCATCAGAAATCACAAGTTTAGCTCAAACTGGTTTTCATCCAGCTTTTTCAGATAGTTCATGAGTAAATTCTAAAAATTCTTTTTCGCCTCATTTATTATAAAATGGAAATCTATTGGGAGATATAAGATCTATTCAAGATTTTACTCATCTGATTTCAGCAACAGTAGGAGTGTTTTTTATTGCTTTTAATATTCATCCACTTTGTTTTGCTCATTGAGCTAATTTTATTTCAATAGCTCTACAAAATGAAGTAATTTTTTGAAACCTATCCCAATTGAATTCTATAGATCAATCTTCAGTATGTTTTTTTAATCCATATAAACCAGATCCTATTTGAAGTATAACATTTCAAAATTCAGGTGTTAAATCTTCAGGTTTTGGAAAGTCTGCTAATGGGGCATTCCAATCAATTGTATAATATACTAAATCAGTTTTTGAAAATAAGTATAAATCATATTTTCCTTTTTCAGTTACTTTTATTCCAAATAAATCAATTACATGATTTTTTAAACGAGTTGATGGCACAGTTTTATATAATAATTTTCATAATGCTGGCATATCAGCATATTTGAAATATTTTTTATCTTTTGAAAATGGTACTCTTGATATATGTTGAACAGCAAATCACCCTTCTCATGTGTTAAATGGTGCACCTGAATCAGCACATGCAGCAGCCATAGCAGCAGTAGCTTCAAAACCTAATGCTCATAAACTCATAGCAGATCTATATATATATGATCAAAATTTTAATGGATGTTTTTTATTTTCACCTATAATTGGAAACTCTACCTTCATTTCATCTGAGTTCATAGGAGTTGATGAATGAATCATATCATATTCACCATTATGTAATTTTCATGAAGAATCAAATTTATCAAATGAAAAATACCCCGTTTTACCAGCAGATACATTAAGGATCCAATCGATTACTAATCTGTTCACAAAATCATTATCATCTAAAAAATATTGTCTCACAAATGGTCTAAGCTCATGTGCTAAATAACGAAATCTACCTATAACCGGAAAATTAGCTATCACGAGATTTTTAGTCTGAAAAAATCTATCATATATAGCTAATATAAGAATAGCTGTTACAATAATAATTATTAAAATGAAAAAAAGATTTAAAAAAGACATGGTAATGTATTTAGTAATAAAATATGAAATTATTTTTTAACAGTATTTAATACTGGAATATATAATAAAAATAATAATGTAACCAATGATGCACTGAAATAGATAATATTAAGTTGTACAGCAATGTTGCCGGGAAATAAGTAAAGTATAACTGCTAATATTCAGAAAAATATACTTAAACCGATTTGAGAATAATAACTTTTTATTAACATATAATTATGAGTATCTACTTTTTTAGAAGTATGAAAAAACTGTTTATTGAATATTAATCGAAAAAATGATGTAAAAAAAGCAATAATTAATATAACTCAATATACAATATTAGTATCTGTAATATCACTTACAAATCATCGAAATAGCCAAGATATTCAATAGAGTAGCACTCAAATATATAATATATTTTTTGGATTAACTTTATCTACAAAATTTTTTAAGAAAATAAATATTATAGAAAAACTCAATCCAAGAAATATAACAAGTAATCCCAATTCACTATAACTTTGATTTGTTATAAAAAACAAGGTAAGTAACCAGAAAAAGCTTTCTAAGAACAAGAATGGTCCATCTATTATAAATATAATTTTTGAATTTAATGTATCCTTAAATCACATGATATCCTTGAATTTTAATACAGGATGATTTTGAAAGCCTTCTAAAGATTTATGATCAAATTTTTCATGAAAGAAATAATAAAATCAATACACATTCAATAAAACTGTAATAAGCAATAAAAGTGGTAAATAATTATTTTCTAGTAAAAATCAACCGATAAATATACCAATCTTTACTAATAAAAATGCTATTATTTGAATATTTCAAAACTTACTTCCTGTATTTTTTTCGTCTGCATCAGCTATAAATAATATCCTCTGAGTAACCCAGAAGAAACAATTAAAAGCTCAATATAAAACAGCTAATATAGTTAAGAATAAAAAAGAATTTGTTATAAAAAATCATAGAGATATTAGAAGTGTTTCTAATATAAATGAAGTATAAATTAAATATTTCATTCATTTATTGACTCTTAGTATATCCCAAAATACTAAGAATATTACAAAACTAAAACCAGTCATTGATATAAATAATGAAATTTCTACAAGTGAATAACCTGTTTTATAAAGTAAAACAGGTAAGAAAAATGTAAACATTCAGATAATCAATGAATGTATTCCTAAAAAATTATAGAGTAGTTTAGTCATACGTTATGATTTTGTTTTATAATATGTTCTTTCTTTTCAATCAACACTTTGCATATCTTTATTATTAGGCATTACTACTTTTTCATATTTATTTAGATCAAGTTGAGATTCTATGGTTTTATCATCTAATATAAAATATACTTTTTCATCAGTACTCATACTATTTAATAATAGTATTAATTCACTGGGTTTTTCTCATTTGTATGCTTCATATGCTAGATATTTATAATTTTTTAATAACTCAGTATGAGTTCTTGATCTATTAATATCCGTAAAATTTTTAGAAGAAGCTAATATTTGCATTACCCTTGCTTTCTTTCAAGTTACAATTGCAGCTCATGCTGAAATAGAATTATTATCTTCTTTTAATACAAACGCTCAATCAGCTATTTGTTTTAAACACCATAATTTAACGGGTCAAACATTATTTAACCCACTTTTTTTGATAAGATAAAAAGTTGTTGGAATCCTTCTGAGTTAGTTGAAGCATTTTCAATTATTTTATTATTTTCTAACATATGCATATATTTTTTATTAGTGATTATTATAATTTAATTAAAATAAAAGTCTATTTTAAAATATCCTATGTTAATAAGTCCCTCTTCATATAATTTCAATTTTTGAAAGTTTTTCTTCTAAATGTGCTAAATCTGCTGGTTTTCCATATCTTGGTTTACTATGCATTTTTAAATAAGCTCTAGAGTTTACTTCTAGGAAAATACATTTTTGTTTATCAAAATCAACTTCGATTCATTTTTCCATAATTACATCTATACCAAATATATTTGCATCAAACATATCAATAATATTGATAAATAATTCTTTATTTTTTTCAGTAATATCACTTATTTCAACAGTTTCCAATACTCCTCCTGGTGCTAAAGACACTCTATGATATAACTCGATTTTTTTATTATTTTCTAATACAGAATCAAAGGTTAGTCATTGTTTTTTTATATGTTTTTTTATTTTTTGTGATTTTTCTATTTCGTGAATTATAGGTAATAAGTCCATTGAAACTCTTACTTTATTTTCGTCATCAATAAGTTCACTAATAGTTTTTTTTCAGTTTCATATTACAAATGCGGGATATCTTTGCATTGCAATATCAACCGATCATTTTGTAGCAACAACTCTATAATTTTTTCATAATAAATATTCTTCAACTACACTTGTAGGCCACCATAGTTTTACAAAAAACATAGCTTTCCAAAAATCTGAAAAATTTTCGATTGGAAAAAAACTCCCGCGAGAATATCATCCAACATTTGGTTTTAAAACAATTGGAAATCCATGTTGTTTTACAAATTTATAAGCTGAGTAAGGATTGAAAAAAACTAATCCTTTAGCATGTGGGACATTATGTTTTTGAAACATAGTACGAGCTTGTCTTTTAGATCTAGATGCTTTTCTTACATTCAATGAATTATAGTCAGAACATCCATCCATAAATGTTTTTGATATCCAAGCATAAATTACTTTTTTTATCTGCATATAGTATTTGTTATTGCATAGTTTTATCCAAAAATGTTTCTTAATTTTCGAAAAAAATATAGGTACTGTTTTTCATGAATCATCTAAATTTTTAGTAATTTTTGCAAGAGTTAAAGTAAACTCTTTTATAAAAATATTTTTCTGTTTTTGAGAAATATTTTTATCTAACAGATGTAAAGGAAATGGTAAGAATACGTTTATTTCAAATATTTGAAATTCTCAATGAATTAAACTTTTCAAATCATGAGCTTTTAATCAAATACGTCAGATTTTAAAATGATTTATTTCTTTGATATATTTAGTTATTTTATTTACTTCTTCTTTATTTAATTGAGATAATAGATCATGATAAGTAGTAGATTCATGAATTCCATTTATATAATATTTTCATCAACTATTATTTTTACACTCTACAAAACTACATAATTTTATTTTTTGATCATCATTTGGATCTATAGTATATAATATTTCGAATTCATTATTATATTTTGCATATTTTTGAGCAATATACTCAGTAGAATATTCAGTAGAATATTTATATATATTTAATAAATGTGACTGTAATTCAGTTTTATTTTTTATTATATATACTCAATACGAATTTTGTCACCATTCAGGTTTAACAAAAAAAGGATATCATAACTGTTCCTCTAATTCTATTTTACTCTGGTGATTCATTGGAAATTGAATATAGCAATTCTGCAATTTCCATTTATCTGGAATATGAGTTTCTATTTCATATTTAGAAAATATTCATTTTTTTTGATTAAAATATTTCGCATTTATTTGAAAAAATTTCCAAGGTTTTACTCATATTCTAAAACAATAATAAATATAATATAATACAATTTTATATCTGTACATAATAATATTAATTACATTAAATTATTTACTGAGAAATTTATTTTTAATTGCATGAAAATATACTATAAATAAAGCATATCCTAATATCATAATTGATACTGCAGCTTTAAATAATGATCCTCCATCTCAATCAACTTCAATTCCTAAAGGCGTTTGTGTGTGAAAAAATACAGCTCCAGTCATTAACATACCTGACAATAAACCTCCAAGACCAAATAAATAGTTTGGTGTTTTTCTTTCTTTCATTCAACCAAATGCTTTAATTATAACTATAACAGCAGGTATAAGCAATAATATTGATGCTATTATTTCAAATGATCAAATAATAAATGCAGCATATTTACCAAAACCTATTCATAACCCAGAATGTATGGTAATAGAAACCCAATCCCCTATGGTCATGAAAATATGTTGTGTAACCTCGTGTCCAGAAAATTTATATGGAATAGACGTAATAAAAGTTTTAGCTATCCATAATACCATTATTACTGTGATAATTTTAAATACTGGATTATTATAAATACATGTTTTTTTCATAATATATTTTTATTAAATAATATAATTTCTCTGAGAATAATATTAAAAATAATGTCTGTGTCAAAAAAAATGGTAACAAACATTATTTTTAATATTTTAGGTATGAAACTTAAATAATCCTAAAGTATATATTTTTTATACTATATTAATGAAAATTTCTATCTACTTTTCGAATCAGACCTGGATGTTAATAATATTTTCAATCTAATAATAATTTTAAACATCTAATCTAAGTAAACACTGAAGTTTCTTTATTCCTAAAATATTATATGATAATACTAACTCAAAATATTTTAGGAAAATCAAAACAAAAACTATCTACTTTTTCAATATTTATTACATAATCTTTATTAAAATAATTAATCAATCATTTTATGAACTCTATAATCAAACTCCGCATTAATATAACCCTCTTCTATTAAAAATCTAGTACCATGTTCTAGTCATAAAAACTTGATTAAAACATCACTATATTCATTTATATCATTTACAATCACTTTATCATAAAGGTCTTTTTCATTCGGTTCTTCTCCTGACCAAATATACCAACCACAAAAATCATCTTCTTCGATATATCTTTTTCCTTCTATAGGCATATTACCATCTTTTATATTTGACGATATGTATAGAAATTGTTCTCCATCACAGGGTTCATAGCTTAAACCAAATTTTTTACAGATCTTTTTTTGTTGATTAAATACTGACATATTTTTATATTATTTATTAATTACTTACATTTTATAAGAATATGTTTTTTTTACAATTTAAATATATATATGG
Source organism: Candidatus Altimarinota bacterium (assembly GCA_034111025.1). Classification (GTDB taxonomy): domain Bacteria; phylum Patescibacteriota; class Gracilibacteria; order BD1-5; family UBA6164; genus CAJXJP01. Next base: position 26,933 of record JAWUYB010000023.1, read on the forward strand.
GGCTAATGTAAAAATTGTGTCCTACTTTTAGTATGAAAAGTAGCTTTAAAACAGGTAAAAGTATTATATAATATAGAAAACGATTTAATTGCTCTGAGAGATGAATTTAAATATGAAATAGAGTGTTTTCTTGTAGATTGAGGGAAAGCTATAAAAAAACAATTGAAAAAGTCTTTCCAAAGGCTAAAATTCAAAGATGTTTGACTCATATTAAAAGATGAGGTGAATTGCGAAGCAAGAAAGAATAGCCTGGGCTACATACTCGAAATACTATTTCAAAAAAGCCTCAGAGTAATTGTTGAAAAGAATTAAAGAGATTAATTACTTTTAAAAATTTTAAGAATGAGAAATTATTTATCAAAAAGTTTAATTTATGGGAAGAAAAGTATTCTGATTTTTTAAGTGAAAGAACTTCAAACTGAAATAATTCTCGGTATACTCATAAAAAACTGAGGTTTGCAAAATCTCATATTAAAAATTCCATTCTACATATGTTTCATTATTTGAAAGAGGATAATATCAAGAAAAGTAGTAATGATTTAGAATGATTAAATTGAGTGTTAGATAGTCATATTTTTAGTCATAGATGATTGAGAAAAGATAGGTTAATTTCATTTGTATCCTTGTGGCTTTATAATCGAAATTTATAGAATTCCAGCACTCTTTTTTTACATTAGCCCATTTTTTATATAATTACAAAAAATACGATGAGTATTATCTCTTTTTAACTTAAAAATAATTGCGTTTGGGTATTGAATTCAGCTACTAAAAATAACTAATATAATAGATTATATTAGTGATTTGTCAATATTGAGATTTATTTTATTATAAATCAGTATATAAATTTATATTAGTTCAATATTTTTCAAAAAAAACAATAGGATCAATTGTATTTTTCTTAAGTTCATCAAAACAAATACCTTTTTCCATGATATCAAAGTAAGAATGAGGACACTTATTATAATCATAATAATATGGATGAAATGGAGTATCTTTATCTATTTGAAAATGTAAATGATTTCAGTTTGAATTACCTGTTGATCAAACTTCTCAAATTTTGTTTCCAACATTAACTTTATCTCACTTTTTAATAAATATTTCTGATAAATGTCAATAATTTGAAAATAAAATATTTCAATTAATATTATGTTTTATAGTTATAATTTTTCATAAAGCTAGATCTGTTTTTGCTATTATAACTTCACCATCTGCAATAGCATATACTGGAGTTCATTTTGATGTAGCTATATCTAAACCAGGGTGCCCTCATTTTCAAGTATCCCATCATTTTCAATAACTAGCTCACCATAATATTGTATAAATTCTCGTTATATCATTATAACCTTTATTTTTGGTTAAATATTTTTGATGATATTTACTTATTAATGTAGGTATTATTATTTTACAATCATTTGATAGTGTAGAAAAATCTTTAAATCTACAAGATAACTCAGAAATTTCAAATAATGGAAATACAATTTTAGATGATGTTAGATTTTTTAAATTATTATTATCCGTATTTAAATGCGATAATTTTTCATTCAAATCATTTTCTTTAGTTCGATAAGAGTGATGTATTTTTTCATTATCTACTCATTTAATTAATAATGCTTTAGTATTATAATTAATTTTTTTTTCTTTATATAAATCATCAATAAAATTATACATATCAATAAAGTTATAATCATATTCTTCATTCATATATATCATATAACTATCAATATCTCTTTCATCTGCTCCAGTACTACTATTAACAGATACCGTTATAGGTAACTGAGTTTTTTGCTTAAATAGACCTTTTGCATATTCCTGAATAAAAGTAGTTCAAATAAAATATAGTATTGCACCAATGATAAATACTATCATACCTTTCTTTCATAATCCATTGATATTATATTTTTTTCTTAACCATTCAATCAATATATTTTTTTCTTTATTTTTTTTAGCCATTATTTATCAATACTTATTTATAGTTAATATATTATGACTCTTAATATAATAATTGATTTCCATAAATCAACTTTATAACTTTTGTATAGTAATAGAATGATAAAATATAATATATGATATATACGATATTATTATTATGGTAATATAATAATTTGACAAAATAACTATTTTCATATAATATGTACTCACGACCCGAGATAAGAGCTTTATACAAAGTGACTTATCCACACCTCAGGTACGATTCCTGAGGTTTTTTTAACTTCAAATTTATGAGAAAAGTTAATGTATATATTGATGGATTTAATCTTTATCACTCACTGACAAAATACAACAATCAATATAAGTGGCTAGATTTAAGAAAACTTTCAGAACAATATATTGATTCAACAACACAAGAATTAAAATCTGTATACTTTTTTACTGCTTACCCAATATGGAATAAGAGTAAAATGAAAAGACATAAGGATTATACTAAAGCACTAATGTCTTCAAGAGTAACTGTTAGGCCTTGAAAATTCAGTAAAGTATCAAGAAAATTCAGAAAAAAGAATAACACAATTATTGAATATTTATACAATAGCAAAAGACTAAAAAGTTTGGAAAAATTATTATGAATACATATTATTCCTGATGAATTATTTTATAATACGCATGAAGAAAAAAGAACAGATGTAAATATAGTATTACAAATATTCGAAGATGCTGTTAAAGATAAATATGATGATGCAATTATCATATCATGAGATAGTGATATTATCCCTGTAATCAAGTCAGTAAAAAATACAGTTCAATGAAAAAAATTTATTTCATTATTACCTATACGCTGAAAAGGAAAAGATATAAAAAATGCTTGTGACTCATATTTACATATGAAAACTCAACATTTGGAAGATTCTTTATTTCCGGACCATATAAAATATGGTAAGGAAACTATCATATCTCCATATATTAATAAAAAAAAAGACTTAGAAAATTAATTCTAAGTCTTTTTTATTTTAGTCTTAAGCTTAATGCTATAAGAATTTACATCCATATTTTGGTGGAGCAGTACTCAGCAGTAAGTAATAAATTACTTATAAGTATTAGTTTTGATAGATAATTTAATATACTCAACTGTCATAAAATATTATTCAAAGTAACAATATTAATAATCCTAAATTTTCATTATAATAGTTATAATGTTCAATCTTATTAATGCTTCCTAAATATCAACGTGAAGTAATATTTCATTGAATAACTAAAAACCAAGACTTAATCTTGGTTTTTTTTATATCATACTAATTTTGAAATCTGAATATAATTATTATTTCTATCACGTAAATTAACTATTTCCTTATATCAAGAATTTAAATCATATAATTCAGTAATATATCTATTCATTTTAATATCTTTTTGATAAGTATTAGTAAATTTATAATTATCATTTAATAATAGGTAATCATTATTATTAATTTTAGTATAATCTCCTAAATAATTACTGCTTGTATCCACAATTATATATCATCTATTATTATCAATAATTTCATTTTGAAAATCGAATTCATACAATCACTCTTTATTAATAATTTCTACAATCAGTACATTCTTAATATTATTTACTATATTAGTATTAGTTGATTCACTTTTATTAGTAATAAAAGTGAATATTAATAATGCCGTAATAATAATTCATAATAATATAATAATATTTTTTTTCATCTAATTAAATAAATTTTTATAAAATAATTCTACCTTAATATCATAAGATAATCATGCAGGAGAAGTTCATGGTAAAGATATATTACCTGGTAAAGGAGTTCAAATTCCATAAAATTCAGTATATTTAAAGAATCCTGCGCTACTTAATGCTTTTTCAACTTGATCACTACAATTATCAATATATAAATTATATTCTGGAGTATTTTTAAAATTTTCTTCGTACTATCCTTTTAATTTTTGAGAATCTATATAGTCAGAATTTATTTTAATAACATTAGTATTAGATCTATTTCTATTATTTATAATATGATCTCTCCTTGTATAAATATAATTTGGATTAACATCTTTTTCTTCTAATCAATCTATTTTTTTACTCAAACCTTGTAATATAATATCTTTAAAAGAATCAGCCTGTCCTCAAAAACTGATTACATACTCATTTCAATTTTCAATAAAATATAAAGACGCATGAGCAGATCAAATTCATTTATCATCATCGTAAGTAAATTCTTCTTCAAAATACCAAGCATTCCCTTCATTTTCTCTAATCCATTTCTTTTCAGTACCATGAGGATCAGTATACATCACACTATTATTCCCTACATACGCATACAGATTAACATCATCAGCTATATCAATTGGATCTCTTGAGATAAATCTTGCGAGTTTTGGGTCGTAGTATCTCGCTCTGTTGTAGTAGAGTTTCAATCCTCTGTCGTACTCTCTTCCGGTATACATTCTCGTATTTCCTATTGGAGATTTTTTGAGTTTGGTAACCTTTCCGTTTGGTATTCAGAATATGTCGTATGTTATATTTTTCCACTATAGTAACAGTTTCGTCGATGATTGTAATAAACTAATAGCTAGATTAAATCTAGCTATTAGTTTATTTATTTTTTAATATATTTAATACATAATCAACTTAATATAAATAAGATAGGGTATAATCAAATATTTAAAAAATCATTTAATCCTGATGTTATATCTCAAATGAAATATTTATATAAATCATGAGAAAAAAATGTTATAATACCTATTGATAAAATCAATAAATATAAACTAATTTTATTCAGTTTTATTTTAAGTAAAAAATTATAAAAAATAATATATAATAGTTTAGTTATTAAACCTAATAAAAAGGATATAATTAAATGTATAATTAGCACAAGTAAATAAGGTATATCTGTATGAATATTATTTAACATAATATAAGAATCCTCTACAAATAATATTGTAAAAAAAGCTAAAGAAATAATAATATATTCAATAATAAAATTTTTAATATTTTTTTTCATAAACAATTAGTAATTATATAATAATTATTCAGAACAAACAACTTGTTCTGAAGGTATTCTATAGTATCAACCGCCAAATGATTCTCAAAGTCATGGATTAAATCCGCTAGGATTAAAGCTAGTTATAGCAGAAGTTATTCTTCAATCATTATTGCTTGAATTATAAAGTACAGTCGTAGTAAAATTATTACAATTTCATCAATCCCCTACTGAAATAGCCGTATACTTCACTTGATTATTATCATATATTTGATATTCTTCATAAATATTTTTTACAAATTCTGCATCTGTAAATCACTGTGGTGTTTCGATAAGTATACTTCATTTATATTCTCATTTTCAAAATTTTTGATTTAACTTAATAAAATCTTTTTTACTATTAAATTCAGCATCGAGCATTTTTGTAGATTCATTATCATGACCTCAAATAGTATATATTTCAGAATCTAAAAAGGTATCTCATAGTGAGTGAATAATAATCCATGTATGTATACCTATTCATCATCAACTTGAATCTAAATTTCTTGCAGCTAAATAAACAATAAATTTATTACCATTTTCTATATCTTGAAGTAACTTAGCTTCCAATCAATTCAAATCCACAAACATCACACTATTATTCCCTACATACGAATACAAATTCACAT
>JAWUYB010000024.1:0-21358 GCA_034111025.1 Candidatus Altimarinota bacterium
TCTTATTTATATATTATTTTCATATAAAAAGTAATAAAATTCCGTTTATTAAAATAGTATGAATTGTTATATTCATATTTAGTTGGATTATAGGGAGTGATTTTTTTATCTCATGACTTGAATATTTACCAGAGAAAGATTTTTTTTACGAAATATTCTGACCATGATATACTATATTAGTATTATTTTATGCATTGTTTTTTCCTTTATTTTGATACATAAGTTATAGGCAAATTAAAAAATCTAGAACAATTAATAAAATGAGATTAAAATATATCTCGATTTGGTTTCTATTTTCTATTTTCACTACATTATTTGTAATATTATTTTTACCACTGTTTGATATAATATTTTTTGTACAATATATAATTTTTCTAATTATTCCTTTTATTATTTGAACATTATATGCAATTCATAATTATCACTTTACTGATTTTAAAATAAAAACCTGATTTATATTCGTAAATGCTATATCTCTTATTCAAACTTTTGTAATTTTATATTTTTTAAAATATTATTCTACAAGTTTATGACATAATTTCACTGACCTATGGTGAATTAACTCATGATTTTGATATTATGATTTTATATGTGGTCTTATTATATTTTTGCCTCTTAGGGTATTATTATCAAAGATATTTTTATGAAACAACCAGATAAATAAGTTAACTCTCAAAATTAATAATATAAAAAAACACATTCCATATATAACAAATTTACATGACTTAAATACTTATATAAAATCAGAATTTAATAACTTATTAAAAATTAAATATATTAAAATTATTCAAATTCATAACATACAGCAAAATCAGTCTGAACTATATAGATATTTTTCAAAAAATATAAATCATAATATTTTTATTAATGACTTCGTGTTTATTGAAGAAAAGAAAGAACAATTTGATCAGAAAAAAATGCAAAGTATTCTTCATAAAGAAAGTTATCTGATTTTTCCGTTAAGAAATAATAATGATGATGTAGTTGGACTTTTTTCAATTGGTAAAAAGCCTTTTCAAGAACAATATACAAAAGATGAAGTAGAAATTTTTGATGACTTAAAAATATTTTTAGAAGGCCATTTAAAATATATAGAAATTCATAAAAAAATTCATGAATTATCTGTTAATTTAGATAAACAAGTTGATAAGCAAACAATTGAATATAATCAGTTAATCAATAAACAAAAAGAATTTATAAGTTACGTCTCTCATGAAGTAAAGTGACCCATAGCAAGTTCCATTTTTCAAATAGACTCTATTATAGAAGAGGTGATTGATAATGAATTAGATAAAAAGTGATTATTAGGTGAATTACATATACTAAATCATCTACTACTAAAAACTGGGGAACTTGTTAATACACTATTCTCGGTTCAACAATTTGAATTAAATACAAATTCTTTATTTAAAGAAAGAATTCATTTAACCAACTTATTAAAACATGAAATAGAATTATTTCAAAAAACTCATACTGGAATAACATTTATTTCTGAATTTGACGAGTCAATTCAGTATATGGAAATTGATAAAGTACAATTCAAACAAGTAATAGATAATTTATTGAATAATGCAGTCAAAGTTATCAACCCAGAGGAGTGAGAAATAAGTCTCACTTGCAAGAAGGAAAAAAAATATATTATGATTGAAATAGAGGATAATGGTAAGGGATTTTCAAACTTGGATATAAAAAAGATTTTTGATAAATATAGTACATGAAAATGATCTTCTGTCTGATTATGAATGGGATTATATCTATGCAAAACCATAATTGAACTACACTGATGAAATATTCAAGCTGCTTTGTGAAAAAAATTATGATGAGCTAAAATAATCATTAGAATACCAATTATTTAGTGATCATAAATTATATGAATATTCTCATTATTGAAGATGATATATTTCTATCAGCAAATATTAAAAAAGTTTTTAAAAAAAGAGTAATTACGAATATAATTACTCTTATTTCTTCATATGAGGGTTTTATTAATGAACTTCCGGTTATACAATCTTATGATATTATTTTGGTAGATATAAAGTTAAAAGATTTACATCATAAAAATTGAATAGACATCATAAAAATTTTAAGATCAAAGAAAATTACTATCCCTGTTATAGTGATTAGTGGTTTTAATGATATTGAACTTATAGAAGAAGCATTTAATGTATGAGCAAGTGATTATATTGGGAAGCCTTTTAGATTAAAAGAATTAGAAATTCGTATTATGAAATGGTTTAAATCATATTCTGCGAGTTTAATTTTTCAAAATTCTAAAATTCTTAAATATAAAAAACTCTCTTATAAATTTGATGATAATGAGTTTTACTTCGATGATCTAAAAATTCATCTTACAAAAAAATCAAAATTTATACTTTTTCAATTATTAATTAGTCCAGAAAAATTAATTTCTGAATCAAGCTTAAAAGATAAATTATGGTGAGATATAGAAATATTAAAAGAACGTAATTTACGAGTTAATATACTGAGACTTAAGAACTCATTGAAAATTATTTGAATAGAAAAGTGGATACATAATAAAAGATGAGAAGGATATTTATTAAAAAAATGTTAATTATTGTATTCAGACCAAGAATATGATATCATATTCTATATATAATATAAATAATAACTATGTTAGAAAAAGAAATCAAAATACTCAATATTAATATGAATAAAATTACTAAAAAATTAGAAGACTTTTGAGCTATTAAAATATTTGAAGGTGTTATACATGATGTATATTATGATTTTCCAAGTGATAGTAAAAAAGCAAAAATGCAAGAAAATAATAGAATGTTTCGTGTAAGAAAAAAGGGTGAAACACATATATATACAATCAAAAATAAAAGATTTGATATTGAAGAAAACGAAGCAGTTATTGCAAAAGATGAACATGAAATGCCTATAACGGATGTAGAAAGTTTTTCAGAGGTTTTAAAAAAATACGGTATGGTAAAAACAAGAGAGAAAAAAAAATATAGAGTATCATATAGACTGGTAAACGCTGAATTTGATTTTGATAAATACGATGATATTCCTGCTTTACTCGAAATCGAAGAAGAAAGCGAACTCAATATTGATTTCTGGTTAAGGAAATTAGAACTTACAGAAGAAAAAATATTTTTATGAGGTTCTAAAAAATTATTTAAGCATTATGGAAAAGAATATATGCATTTCGATTATAAAAACGAGGTAAAATAATATATAAGGTAAAAAGTGTGTGGCTGGAATAATTAAATATGACCATATAATAGAGATGAAATTAGTTTAATTTTTTCTCTTTTTTTAGTAATCTATTAAGACTAATTTTAGGTCTAATATATCAAAATCATCATGCCAATCAGTTCTTTTTTATTTTTATATTATTCATCTCACAGCACTTATATTAAAACTATAATTCATTTTAAGGCTTCAAATAATACCAACATGACCTATTTTTCAGTCGATTGAAACTGGTTTGAATATGATAGTGTAATCTTTTAAAAATGGAAGAATATTTTCTTCTCAGATAAAGATACTTATATCTCATGATTTAGGGAGTTCTTCTATAAATTTTTGAAAATGAAATCTATCTTCCAATATTTTGATTATAGAAAAAATAGAATCTCATAAACGTTTATGATTATCCTCTAAAAAAGTTCATACTCAAGAGTATTCTAAAATATGTTTTTCAGGAAGTGAAAAAAAAGCTATTTCTCATGTATTTTTAGCGACTTCATAAGTTATTTTATGTACAAAATCTCATATTTTTGTGATTTCATCTTGGAATTTTTTTGTATTTTTTTCTGATAAAAAATAATCAGGAGATGATTGCATAAGGTAGTTTACAAAAGCTCTGAGTCATTTTGATGTGGGGAGTCTTCAAGCTGAATTATATGGTTGATAGAGGAGTTCTAATGATTCTAATTTAGCCATATCTCCACGAACAGTTGCTGGACTTACTCATAAATCATATTTTTGCAATAATAATTTACTCCCCATTACTTCTCATGTTTCAATAAATTCATCAACAATAATTTTGAGAATTTCAATATTTCTACCTGTTAATTGTGTCATAATTTCGATTTAACGAATAATATCAATAAGTTGTTTAGATGTATTTTCTATATTATTTTTTTCTAGTATTTTTGTATAATTAGCTTTTGATGAAGTTTGCATAAATAATTTTATAGCTTCTAAAATACTCGTAGTAGATATTGGAGAAAAATAACTAATAGATGATCAAAAAACATGTTCAATATTTGTTAATTTACTCGAAAGAATAGGAATAGATAAGAGTAAAGGGCTAGATAATCTGAAAGGGAATGATTCATAGAGGCTAGGAAATATAACACCTATGGATTGTTGATAAATCAGCTTTTCTTCTCATGGTTTTACTGCATCGATGAAGTGAATATTTTTTTGTAAGTCATTTTCGATTACAGCATGTCTGAGATCTATATTTTTTCAAATCTTTCAACCCAAAAAAACTAAATCTAAAGATGATTTTTCTTTGTGCAGCCTATGAAATACATGAATAAGTCTATCTAAATTTTTTTCAATACCATCTCATCATGAATATACTAAATATTTTTCTCAAATCTGAAATTTCGAACGTATATCTAGAGATATATCTTTATCATCTGAAATAAAGTCATTTTCTATAAAAAAACCATCTAAAAGAGTTATTTTTTCTTCTGTTGTGTTAAATCTTTCTATGAGCTCATCTTTCGTATTTTCATCTAAACAAAGGATTTTTTTAGAGTTTTTTAAATTTTTTTCTAATAAGTACAAATATTTATACTTATTAAAATAGTTAGAAAAATTTTGGTAAAAAATATCTTTAAGTCCTGAAAGAATAGTATAATACTCTCATTTATACATAAGTGGTTTATGGTGATCAAAGAATACCATGGTAGTATTTTTATCTCATTTGAGTATATTATTAAATTTTGTTTGTTCAGCGATACTACCACATTCAATATTTACATATTTTACATGAAAATTTGCAGCATCTAATTCAAACAAATCAGGATTTTTAGTATAAATATTAAACTGTATATCATTTTGAGTATGAATTAAGCTTTTAACCAAATCTTGTGCAAAATGAGAATAAGTATTATTTTCTAAGAATCTAAGATCAATTCCAATGATCATAAATAAGTAAAATAAAAGGATAAATATTATGTTTTTTTATACTAGATAGTATACTCTAAAAAACGATTTTTAAAAGAATTATTATAAATTTTATAGATTATATTTTAGAAAATAATAACAACTGAGTTATTCAAGTTAAAATAATAACAAATACTAGAAATAGTGAATTTTGAGATATTATGGCTAATGGGATAATAAAAATTAGAATTTCAACAATTTCAAAGAAATCAAAAATAAATAAACAGTGATTTAATTATTTTTCAAATAAATTAAGGTTAAAAAAAGATTGCATATATATAATAAGCTGAGTAAAAAGCTAAATTAAAATTATTAAACTCTATATAATAAGTATATTTTATATATCTAAAATTATAATATTATATAACTATTTATTTATGAAATTTATAATACTTATTTTATATTTAATATTGTTATTCGTATTTTACTATTTTGTGAGTAAGCGTTTAAAAATGTTAAATAAAAGACATATGAAACACATAGAAAGTGTTTGTTTGAAAAAAAATTATAAAACGGTAATGAGATTAGTTGCTGTTTTATTCATTTTCTTAGCAGTATGTTCTTCATTCATAATAGTAATAATTTTATAATTTAAAATTTTGACTATGTCACATTATACTAGCGTGCATTGATATACTGTTATGAGAAGACATATAATATTGCCAATAATTCGTATGTTGAAATTTATATTTTTCATCTTACTATCATTTTTTTTATCTTGGTTATCCTTTAAAGTTACAAAAACTTATCCAGATATAGAATATATTAACATTATATTTTTCTGATTTGCATTTTTCACTTTAAATTATGCTTTTATTAGTCTTATATTATCAGTTATATATTATTATTTTGATTTAGTAATAGTGTATAAAGATCAAATAGTTATGATTAAATGCTCATTGATTTTAAGAGATGATATTGAAATATTAGATGCTTACAGAATTATGAAAGTTGATGGTTATTCAAGAGGCTTTTTTGCAAATATATTTTGATATTGAAATTTAATTATAGAACAACAAAAAGATGACGTAAGAATTTTTCATTTTGTTCCAAAACCATATAAAATTTTGTTAATTATAAAAAAACAAAGAGATGCTGTTTTAGAGGAAAGAAAAAAGAATTTCATTATTTCAGAGGAATAAATCATAAAAGAAAAGTTAGCTAACTTTTCTTTTTTGATTTATTGGAAAAAAATCATAAAATTTAAAAAATTTTTAAAGTAAAAAAACATGGATAAAAAAATATTAGTTTGATTGTCAGGTTGAGTTGATTCAGCGGTAACTGCATATCTCTTAAAAAAAGAGTGATATAATGTTACTGCGGGTTTTATGATTAATTATTTAGCACCAGTATGAGAATTTTGTCCAACTCTGTTAGATCTAGAAGAAGCAAAAAAAGTAGCAAAATATTTAGATATTCCATTTTTTACTTTTGATTTTAGAGATGAATATGAGAAAAAAGTTCTTAATTACATGTACGAAGGATATCGTAAATGAATCACACCAAATCCTGATATAATGTGTAATTCAGAAGTAAAATTCAAAGTATTCTTAGATGAAGCATTAGAAGCAGGTTTTGATAAGGTTGCAACGGGGCATTATGCTAGAATTTCTAGGGATGAGTTTTGAATATCACATTTATTAAAGTGAGTAGATAACAATAAAGATCAATCCTATTTTTTAGCCGGGTTATCACAATTTCAATTATCTAAATCATTATTTCCAATAGGTAATTTAGAAAAACCACGTGTAAGAGAAATAGCTCGTGAAGCGGGCCTCCCAAATGCTGAAAGAAAAGATTCTCAAGGAATATGTTTTGTTGGAAAAGTTAATATGTCAAATTTTTTAGAGAAAAAAATAAGTCCAAAATCATGAAAAGTTTTAGATACCTCAGGAAATATCTTATGAGAACATAAAGGATCTTTTTATTATACTATCTGACAAAGAAAATGACTCGATATTTGAGGTCAAGCAGAAGCTATTTTTGTGGTTAGAAAAGATATAGAAAAAAATGAAATCATAGTCTGAACAGAAAAAGATTTAGCTCTCTACAATGATATATTATTCGTTAATAAGTGGAATTACTTAGCAAATAAGGATATTAAATTTCCACTAAAATCAAAAACAAAAATTCGTTATAGACAAGAAGATCAAGATTGTCTAATATCGAAAGTCGAAGGAGGCTATGAAATTAAATTTATAAAAGATCAAAGAGCTATAGCTGCAGGTCAAATTTGTGCAATCTATGATTGAGAGGAGTTAATAATGAGTTGAGTGATACAATAAAAGAACCTTAAACCTAACTAAAATTAGTACATAAAAGTATAGTGAAAATAAAAAAGAGTGTAATTATTTAAAAGATGATTTCTGTATTGTACAGGAGTCATTTTTTTTTCTGTTCCATTGTGGTCTGAAATTATTATATTCAAAAATATAATTCTCAATTGTATTAATATACAAAATATATACAATTAATATAATAATTATAAAAAATCAGTAAATTTATGCCAAAATTACAAGAAATTTTACAAAATACATTTTGACTCGAATCATTTAGAGAATGACAGGAGGAAATCGTTAGAAGCGTTGTTGAATGAAACGATACACTTGTTTTTATGCCTACTTGAGGATGAAAATCTCTAACATATCAGCTACCTGCAATTGCAAGAAAATGAGTAGCGATAATTATATCACCGCTTATTTCATTGATGAAAGATCAAGTTGATACTCTTAATAATTTAGGAATCAGAGCCGAACTTATTAATTCAACTATCAGTCATAGTGAACAACAAATGATTCTTAATGAATTATCTGCCACTACTTGAGATGAAAATAATCCAATTAAATTTTTATATATAGCTCCAGAACGTCTCAATTCTAGAGATTTTTTAAGAGTATTACAAAATACTCCTATAGCTCTGCTAGCTATTGATGAAGCCCACTGTATATCACAATGGTGACATGATTTCCGTCCGAGTTATATGAAAGTAAAAGGTTTTATTGATAGTTTAAGATGAGAAGAAAAATCTTTTCCAGTAGTGGCATTAACCGCAACAGCAACAAAAAAAGTACGTTGAGATATTACAGGAAGACTTGGAATAACTCAATTTAATGAGTTTACAAAATGATTTGATAGAAAAAATATTATCATGATTATTAGGGAACTTTCAAAAACTAACGAAAAATTACAAAAGCTCTATGAAATAGCAAAAAATACTCCTTGATCAGGTATTGTTTACTGTTCAAGTAGAAAAAAAACAAAAGAAGTATATGAGTTTCTATGTGAAAATAATATTTCAGCATGAATATATACAGGAGAAATGACAGCCGATAAAAGAGAATCAATGCAACAAAGATTTATGGATGATGAATTAAAAATCATTGTTGCTACAAATGCCTTTGGTATGTGAATTGATAAAAAAGATATCCGTTTTGTTGTCCATTATAACCTTCCAGGGAGTATTGAAAATTACTATCAAGAAGTTGGGAGAGCCTGACGTGATGGAAAAAAATCATTTTGAGTTGTTATTGCTAGTTATGGAGATACTAAAATTCAAGAATTTTTTATAGAAAATTCAAATCCACCAAAAGAAGAAATAGTTCAATTTTATGATTATTTATTCAAAAACTTCAGAGACGGGGAAGGAAAAAATACTACGATTCAAAAAACCTATATGCAAATGGCTTGAGAATCTGGTATTAATAATGATATGAAAGTTTGAACTATTCTAAAAATATTAGAAAAATATGGAATAGTAAGAAAAGGTATTTCATGAGAAATGGATGATAACTTTAGAGGGAGAGGTATAACTATTACTCAAGAAAAAAGAAAACCATCTCATGTTATGATTGATTGGACCCATCAAGAATTATTAAAAAACGAAGCATACTTTAAACTCGAACAAATTAAAAAATTACTTTTTTATCCTAGTTGTAGAAAACGTTTTATTTTAGAATACTTTTGAGACGAAGAGGATGTAAAAAATCTCACAGATAATTGTGGTTTATGTGATTATTGTCTAGAAAAAGAAAAACTTCAATCAGGTGATATGGAAAATTTAGTTCACTTATCTGTATTTGGAATTGTATTAGATGCTCTGTCTAAATTTGATAAAAAATATTGAGCAAAAATGATGACTAAATTCCTACGGGGAAGTAGTGATGCCAAAATGACTCAATATTGAATGGATCAACATGAATTATATTGAGCACTAAGCGAATATAATTCAGAACTCGTTGAAGCTCTAATTGAAGCTTTGATCCAAAATGATTATCTTGAAAAAACTACTGGGCAATATCCATTATTAGGTATGACAAAAGTTTGATATGCAGCATTAAAAAGAGAAGATATTCTTATAGAGGATGAATCAAATCTTCAACAATATTTACTTATGCGAGTAAAAAGCTCAGCATTTCGTAAAGCTAAATCACCAAAAAAAGAATCATCTGGAATTAAAAAACCAAAATGAGCTACGTATAAAGAAACATTACAACTTTATAAGAACCTTCATCAATCTGGACCAGATATATTTCTACCAAGTGATGAATTAATTTCTCAAATTTCTGAAGAAAGAGGATTATGAAAAACAACAATAGAATCTCATATAGTTACTCTTTATGAAAACTGAGATGTAAGTTTAAATCAAGTATTAAAATTAGTAGATTTTGGAAACCTGAAAAAAATAAAATCTATAATTACTGACAATTTTTCAGGAAAAGTAGAGGCTCTCAGACCAGTCAAAGACTTACTTGATGAAAAATGAGAAAAAGATATTTCTTATTTTGAAATTAAATTAACTGTTGCTATGTTATGAAAAGGAGATTTATAAAAAAGAATATTCAGAGGCTGTCCAAAAAATCATATATCGAAAGATTTATGATTTTTTGGACAGCCTCTGAAGGTTATCTTTTTTATATTTTTAAATTCTTAACATCATCTTTCGCTAGATGAGTCATATAATTAGTTTTACAATTGGGGCAGTTAAAATAATACTTATAATAAAATTTCTTTAAGAGAGTTTTTTTTGTATGTTTTGGAATTTTTTTAACGACAGGAGTTAGACACTTTTTACAAGGGTCTCAATTATTTTCAACCTTAAGAGAAGGATCTCATTTTCATAAAACTTGAATAATCTTCTCTGTATTTGCATTACTTTTGAGTGAATCTATAGTTTTTTGTTCTATGGATTCATTTGGAATATAATTCTCATCAATTAAAATTGTATCCATACTCATAGATAGTGTTGCTAATTCATCACAACGTTCGTTTTCTATATGTCAGTTATGTCATTTTACCCATGTAAATGAAACTTGATGTTGCTGAGTTAAATCTAATAATTTTTCCCATAAATCAAAGTTTGTGGCTTTCTCAGTTTTTGTCCTATACCAATTGTTACTTTTCCATTTTTTAGCCCATCATTTTTGAATTCCGTTGATAGTGTATTGAGAATCAGTATAAACTTGAACTTTAGATTTTGTCTTGAGTTTTGATAATCCTGTGATAACTCATAGTAACTCCATTCTATTATTTGTTGTTAATTCAAATCATTGATAGAATTCTTTTTTTATTCATTGGTAACTTAGAATGATTCAATATCATCAAATTCATGGATTTGGGTTTGCTCAACCATCTGAATAAAGTTCAACTTGAGGGATATTCATAAATATATACGTTTTTAATATTAATTTAACATATTTTAAACAGGAAAAATATAATTCAAAATTATTTATTATTTTTCTATCAGATTTGTTCTTAAATATTATATTTGTCAAGCGGTTAAGTTGCCAGAAATATAGAGTTATGATAATATTAGTATAATTAATTTATTTAATATCTATCAGGCTTTGACTCTCCAAGATTTCTTAAAAAAATCAACTGATTGAAAAAATGCTCTTAAGATTCAGAAAAAAGTCAAAGTAGACGATCTTTTTGTTATGAATTGAAACGGAGCAGAGACTACAAAAAATCACATGGATTCTGATATGAATATAAATGCTTTAGGTTGAAAAGTAGATGATTCAGGAATTATTAGTTTAGTAAATGATATTTTTCTAGAAGCACTCAGATCAGGAGCTTCAGATATTCATATAGAACCAAGAGATCAGATGATGATCGTACGATTACGTATTGATGGTAATTTTGTAAATTTTAAGACAATTGATTTAATACAAAAAGATGCAATTATTGCAAGAATTAAAATTTTAGCATATTTAAGGATTGATGAACATAGGTTACCTCAAGATGGTAAAATAGATTATAAACTATTTTGATGAAAAACAGTAGATATGAGAGTTTCAGTACTTCCTACTATTTATTGAGAAAAATGTGTTATTAGAATATTAAAAAAAGATTCAAAACCACCAGAATTAAAAGATATAGGTATTATGCCTTATAATATGGTAAAAATAAAAAAACATTTACAGGACTCTTATGGTATGATACTTGCAGTATGACCAACAGGTTCAGGTAAGTCAACAACACTATTTTCATTATTATCACAATTTAATCCAGAGGAAAAAAATATTTCTACACTTGAAGATCCAGTAGAATATAGAATTCCAGGTGTAAATCATACACAAATCAACCCAATGATTAAGTTTACATTTGCTTCATGATTAAGAAGTTTATTAAGACAAGATCCAGATATTATAATGGTAGGGGAAGTAAGAGATGAAGAAACTGCTAAATTAGCTATTGAAGCATCAATTACATGACATATCGTGTTTTCAACTCTACATACTAACTCCGCAACACATACAATTCAAAGGTTAGTTAACTTATGAGTTGATCCATTATTAATTAGTTCGAGTTTAAGGGTAATTATTTCTCAAAGACTTGCTCGTAAATTATGTATTAAGTGTAAAAAAGCATATATTCCAAGTGAAAAAATTAAATCATATATTATATGAAAGGTTGGAAGGTATATGAAAGATAAAGAGCACTTAAATCTTTATAAAGTGAAAGAATGAGGTTGTCCACATTGTAATCAGATAGGTTATAAATGAAGAATCGGTTTATATGAAGTACTAGAAATGACAGATAAATTAGAAGAACTAATGTTAAAGAATGCTTCACGTATTCAATTAGAAATACAAGCTGTGTGAGATTGAATGATCCCTATTAAAGAAGATGCATTATTAAAAGTTGTTTTATGAGAAACGAGTATTGAAGAAGTACTATCCGTTCTGGGGACATAAAAATATTATTTGTCTAGAATAAAACAAAAAAATAGTTTGCCTTAATTTGGAAGTGCTAGTAATATGTGATAAAGTTATTATGTATTAGAAATTATGAATACACAGTTAAATAAATTATTCGTTCAATATAGTCTTTCAGAAAAAGACCAGTACGAAATAAAACAAATATTTGCTTTACTACCTACGTATAAGCAGAATCACCTATTGCAAAATTTTTGAAATCTTGCATCTAGGTTAATACAAATTGAAGAAGAAATCCGTGAGGAAAGAGAAATATTAGTATGAAGTGCCATTGCTAATATTGAAGATACAATTGAATTAGTGAAAAAGGAATTAATGGGTTCAAATAATCAACAAAGATTAGATTCTTTAAAAAATGAACTCAAATAAGAAATTACAACTAAAACAAAAATAAAAATGGAAATGAATACTAACGATAATATTTCGTATTTAGATACAAAAATAGATCGTGATTTTAAAGAAAATACTCCTAAACAAGCATTTCAAGAGAAAGCTAATCATTTAAAATGATTAATTGATACAGATCAATTAATGGTTTTTAATAACTATTGTCAGCAAGTATGTGATATTTTAGATAATACTCCTTTAAAAGCTGCAAATGATGAAAGAGTAAATAATGTTATAAATACAGAAACTGATAATTTATTAGAAAGTTTAAAGAAACAAAGAATACATTCTTCAACTAAAGTTAAATTAGCTATTCATAATTCTGAAAATTCTGCTAATGATGAGAACTTTTCAGCTGCTGCGTAAAAAAACACTTAATTATTTTAAGTGTTTTTTTTATTTAACTTCAATCAGTCAATTTAGAGTATTAATATGAATTTTATTTCTATCATTCCTAAATCATGTAGTAATTTCTAAAATTCTAGAATTTGAAGAACATCCTCCAGATAGTGAAAAATTATTTCAATTAATTATTACTGAACCATTTATTATATTAGAATTTATAATTGTTCCTCAAATATTCAAACAATTGATTTGAGAAATACTATGAAATTCAGGAGCGGTAATAGTACTAAGTGTATAAGGTAACCATGTTCAGCTTAAATAATCGGTAGTAACCGTTCAACTTCAAGAGCTAGTATAGTTCATTCTCCAAGCATTAGGAACTCAAACATTACTATCAGTTCATTTACCTAATAATGTATTATTCCTAATAGTTTCAAAATTAGTAATAAGTTTGTTATTAAAAATAGTTAATTTATTAGAATCTCATATTGTATTAATATTCAATTGACTTCAAATTCAAGTTAATAATCCAATAAGAACAACAACAACCATCAACTCAACTAATGTAAATCCAGACTTTAATGAT
Organism: Candidatus Altimarinota bacterium; assembly: GCA_034111025.1. Classification (GTDB taxonomy): domain Bacteria; phylum Patescibacteriota; class Gracilibacteria; order BD1-5; family UBA6164; genus CAJXJP01. Next base: position 13,690 of record JAWUYB010000024.1, read on the forward strand.
TTTCTTTTCATAAAAACTTGTAAATATATATATATTATTACAATAATATCATATAAGATTTTACTTAGAAATAAGTAAGTTCAAAATTATTTTGTAATTTTATCTCCTTATGAAATTTATACCAAAAATACTTGCTCTATTATTAGTATTTGGAATATCTACATTTTCTGCTTTCGCTATAAACGCACCTATAAATATTCTAGTTAGTAATATCACTGATACAAGTTGATTAATTTCATGGGATGAACCAGAAGATGCTTTAGGATATGATATATATTATTCTACTACTTCACCTATTGAACTTCTCACTGCCGAAAAAAGAGAATATGTGAATGGTTTAGAAGTAACGTTAGATAACTTATCATCAAATACTCAATATTATTATATTGTAAGTGCCTTTGATACACAAGGGATTCAAAGTGATTTTAGTGAGGAATTTTCATTTACAACTACATGAGAAAATGTAGAAAATAATGAAGAAATTCCAGAATTTAATTCAGCTTGAGAATTTAAATTAGGATCTATAAAAGTATTGGCTCAAAATCAAATTTTATTATCATTTACTGCTCTTTTAGAAAATTCTGAAGTTTCTGAAAGAATATTTAAAGTAGTAGAAAAAAATGATGAATTTATACAATATACTGTTAAAGATTCAAAAGTTGATGAAAATAACACAAATCAAGTCATAGTAACTTTAGAAAAAATATTACCTATTAATACAGAATTCAAATTAACTGTTATTTCTATTTTAGATGAAACAGGAAGAAATTTAGAATCATGAATTGAAAGTTTTGAAAACTTTATAATTGAAGAAGAAAAACTAAACTATGTTTATAGTGAAGAAAAGGGGGGGATTGTTATAATTAATGAAGATAGTTCAACTACACTTATTGATAATGAAGATAATTCAACAAATACAGGAAGTGCATCTGGTCAATATTCAGATTTAAATCAAGAAAATAATGATAATTGAACAAATAATAGTTCTACAGAAAATATTAACACTGGTACAATAGAGGAATGAAATACTGATTCAGCTTTAGAATGAAAAAATATTGATTCTGAAGATGTTGCAATTGATTTATTAAGTGCAGGACAAGAAGCAGAAGCGTTACCTACAACATGACCTGAACATATATTTATGCTTATATTAGCATTGGTATTTGGTGCAATGACATTTGTATTTAAATTTAAAAAATAAAGTCTATACAAAAAAAAGAAGAAATTATATTTCTTCTTTTTTTTGTATAGGAATAAGTATTCAGACAATAGTTAAATTTTTTATAGTTATTAGTTTATTATACTTCTTTATAATTTTTTTATATAAAGCTATAGATTCTCACAATTTTGAAACTCTATGAAATAGAAGCTCTTTAATATAATAAAATTTATAGTCCTTTATAAGTTTTTTATGTTTATGACATACTCTAAATATAAAATCTAATTCTTTATGAATTTTTTGTTGAGTATATATTGTTTGATGAATATTACTATAAACAGATTGTTCAGAAAAATCTGTTTTTTTCAGTTTTATTAATTCATGAAATATTTGATTGTGCTTAATTAAGTCTTTTTTAGTAACTTCAAATAAGGCAGGTATTAGGTTGTTCTTTGATTGAAATGTTTGCTCAATTTTGTCTTCTAATAATTCAATTTTATTTTTTAATATTAATATAAATATTAAAAATCAAACAAAGAATAATCAAATACTTCAGAATATAATACTGTAAAGCATAAATAGTTTATATGGGATAATTACAAGTATTATAGCAGATTAATAAAATTAAAGCAAACATTGACTCTTATATAAAAAAACATATAATGTCCTTGACAAATGTTGCAAAGAATAGAAGCAGCATTTTTTTATTATTTACTTTTTTTGATATGTTCAAATTTTTGAAAGATTCTGTTAGAGAGTTTAAACACGTTGTTTGGCCTACTCATGCTGAGACTAAAAAATATTTTGCTATAGTAGTTATATTATTAACATTATTTGGTTTATATTTATTCGTTGCTAATACTGTATTTGCAGAATTAATGCAAACATTAAGAGATTTAATTTCTGGATCTGCTGAACTAGTAACTCCTGAAATTATAGTAGAAAATATTAATACTGTAACTTCAACGGGTGAAACTTTTATAGAAACTAATACAGGAGCATTAGAAAGTATAAATATAGAAGCTAGTACAGCTGAATAATAATATTACCATTAATAAAAAGCTATGATAAATAATCCAGAATGGTACACAATACAAGTAGTATCAGGTACTGAAGAAAATGTTAGAAGTTCTTTATTCCAAAGAAGAGAATCTTTAGGGATGGAAGATTATATTCTAGATGTTTTTGTTCCAACATATGATGTTATTACTATAAGAGCTGGGTGAGCACATGTTAAAAAACAAAAAAACTTACTTCAAGGTTATATTCTTGTACAAATGATAGTTACCAATGAAAGTTGGTATATTGTAAGAAATACTCCAAATGTAACTGGTTTTTTATGAGCTGGTAATATTCCAGTACCTGTTTCAGCTGCAGAATTACAAAAATTAAAAGATAAAGTAGAAGAACATAGTGAAACTTTTGAAACTAAATACCAAGTAGGTGAATTAGCAATTGTAACAAAAGGACCCTTTGAAGATAATGAAGGTATTATTACTGAAATTAATCATAAAAAAGGTATCGTCAAATTAAATATCAACTTATTAGGAAGAGAAACTCCTATTGAATTAGATTTTTGAGGAATTAAAATAAAATAGTTATTAATTCGAACTTATATGAGAAGAATAATAGTATTTTTAGTATTTCTAGTATTTCTATTTTTGGTAAATGTTATTTTTTATTTTGTATCAGATGATTATAAGTTTTTCTTGAAAAAGATTAAAAATAATGACGAGATAGTTTATATAGATGATACTGAAATTCATGATTCAATACGTAATCAATTTCAGGATCTAAATATAGCTATAGTTGAATATGATTCGGTAAATGAAATGAAAGAGGAAGAAGAAATTACAACTTTTGTTACAAAAAAACCAGAAAAAATTCTATGAAAAAATTACCAAAAAATACTTGATATTTTCAGTAAATATTCATTAAAACCTATTGAGTTAACAAATAATTTATTTGATCTTACATGAGAATATCCAGATTCATATTATGAATACTATTCTAAAAACCTTACATTGTATTTCTTTGATACAAAGAAATACAATGAAGTATACGATGTATTTGATATATTAACTTATGATTCACCATTTACTGTAAATAAAATAGATAATTTTTGAAATTCATCATTTTATATTAATTTAAATGATGATATACAAGATAATTATGTACGTTTAGTTATAAATTATAAATGAGTTGTATTTGGCTTGAAAATTAAAAAATATGAATACAATACTATCAAGGAACATTTGTTAAGACTAGAACAATAATTTAACATTATAAAAAAGATAAAATGTCAAAAACTATCTATTTAACTAAAGAAGGGTTAGAAAAATTACAAAATGAACTAGTACATCTTAAAAATATTACAAGAGTAGAAATTGCTGAAAAATTAAAAGAAGCTATTTCATTTTGAGATCTTTCGGAAAATGCTGAATATGAAGAAGCAAGAAATGAACAAGCTCAAGTTGAGTTAAGAATTTCAAATTTAGAAGAACAGTTAAAAGATGTTGAAATAATTAAAGAAGATATTAAACGTGATAAAGTAACAATGGGTTCTATAGTTACTATTCTTAATATCGATACAAAAGAAGAAGTTGCATACAAAATTGTAGGTTCAACGGAAGCTGATATTTTAGCTGAAACTCCTATGATTTCTAATGAATCTCCAATTGGGAAAGCTATGTTAGGGAAAAAGAAAAACGATAATGTAAAAGTAAAAGCTCTATCAGGTACATTTGAATATAAAATTACAAATATTGTATAATTCTTAATTTGTGTGGCTATGGACTATAATATTTTTTATCAAAATTTACTTTTAATACCAGCAATTGCTTTTTGAGTAACTGTATTAATTAAAGGTATTTCAGTAAAATTAAAGACTTGAAAAATAGATCTTGCAAAAGCATTTGGGAGTGGGTGAATGCCATCTGTACATTCATCTGTAATAGTTTCACTTACAACTGCTATGGCATTAAAACACTGAATTAACTCAGATTATTTTGCTCTGGCTATGGCTGTAACTGTTATCATTATATATGATGCAATCAACGTACGTTTTGAAGCTGGTCTCCATGCATCAGCTATAAATCAATACCTATGAGAAAAAAAATTCAAAGAATCACTATGACACCTTCCATCCGAAGCATTCGCTTGAAGTATGGTTGGTATTCTTATAGCTCTTGCATTATATTACGTATAAAATACACAAAAAAAGAAACATATTAAATATGTTTCTTTTAATTTTTTAATATTTCATAACACATATTTATATATGACTATTAAAATAATTTGAATTGCATGATGATCATGAAGTGGAAAATCAACATTAACAAATAAGTTACGCGAAATTTACGATGATATTACAGTTTTACATTTTGATGATTACCAGAAAAAACGTGAACAAATCCCAAAAATATGAAAATTTGATAACTGGGATCATCCAGACTGTATAGATTTTACACAACTTCAATCGGATTTAAAAGATTTAAAATTATGAAAATCTATTAATATCATGACAAAAGATAGATATATTAATCCAAACTATGAAAAGCAAGGAAGAATTCCTTACACGATAAAACCTAAAAAAATAATTATTGTAGAATGATATATGATTTTACATAAAACAGAAATTAGAGAAATATTAGATACCAAAATTTATTTAAATTTAGATATTAAATGTAGTATACACAGAAGAGATAAAACAACTTGTGATGATGATAAAATATACAATAATGAAGTTTTAATACCAATGTATAAAAAATATGTACTTCCTACAAAAAAATATGCAGATTTACTTGTGGATGTAGAAAATAAAAATCAACTAGAAGTTTACCAGATAGTAAATAATTTCTTAAAGAATATTGGTATATTATAAAAAGCGTATCTTTTGATACGCTTTTTATTTTGTTTATTCAACAGTTACACTTTTCGCTAAATTTTGAGGTTTATCAACATCTTTTCCGAGTTCCTTTGCAACTTCTACTGAGAAGAGCCAAAGTGGTATAAGAGGGAGAAAAGGGGTAAGAAGAGCATGAGTTTCTGGAATAGTAATAATATCATCATAGATTTCTGTGAAATCATCTCATTGAGTTATAATTCATAGAACAGTTCCTGATCTTGCTTTGATTTCTTTGATGTTTGAGATTGTTTTGTCTCTTAAGTCTCATTTAGGATTCAGAGCAATAATGGGGAAATCTGGATTTACTAAAGCAAGTGGTCCATGTTTGAGTTCTCCGGTAGAATATGCTTCTGCATGGATATAACTGAGCTCCTTGATTTTTAAACTACATTCAGCAGCTGTTCCTTGCAATAGACCTCTTCATAGATAAAAGAAATTTCAATATTTACAATATTTTTTAGCAAGTGATGTAATATTTTTTTTATCTTCTAATTGTTTTTCAAGTAATATTGGAAGTTCTCATAGTTTTTCGATTAAGTTTTTAGCATCTTTATTTTGAAGATTTTTATTTAATCCAAGTGAAATTGCCATAGTAAGGAGAACTCATAATTGACCAATTACATTTTTAGTAGAAGCTACTCATACTTCGATACCAGAATGAGTATATAATCCCATATCACACATTCTTGCAATTGTACTTCAAACTACATTTACTATACCGAATGATAAACAATCTTTTTGTTTAATCATTTTTAAACATTCTCTTAAATCAGCTGTTTCTCAAGATTGAGATATAACAATATAGAGAGTGTTTTTATTTGGAATAAATTTTTCATATAAAAACTCTGAACTTATTCTTGCTTCAGTTTGTAAATCTGATAATTCTTTAAACCAACTTGCTCAAACAACTCAGGCAAAATAACTTGACCCAGAAGCTATTATTTCTATTCTTTCAATATCATACTCATTGAGTTGAGATAGAGTTTCATTTTTAATAGTTCTTGTTTCAAAATCGACTCTTCATTTTAAAGAATTTCTTAAAACAGTAGGAATTTCATGAATTTCTTTTTCAGTGAATGTTTCAAATAATCATTTATCTGCGGTTTCAAATCTATCATCTATTTCTTCAAAATCTTTTTCTACCTTATTTCATAGAGCAAATACATCGTATTTTCAATTTTTAATTACAACAGTTTCATTGTCTTCCAGAGTTGTGAATTCAACTGCTACATTACTTACAGCATTGATATCACTTGATAAGAATACTCAATTTTTACCAAGACCAACTATCATTGGACTTCATAGTTTTACACCAACTAACAGTTCAGGATTTTGTCTATCGATAACTGCAATAGCATATGCTCAGACTAATTTAGAAGTAACTTTTTCAATAGTTGTTATAATATTTCCATCAAATAGATCTTCAATAAGTTTTGCAATAACTTCAGTATCTGTTTCAGAATAAAAAGTATATTTTTTTTCTAGTTCAGCTTTAATAGTCATATAGTTTTCTATAATTCCATTATGTACTACAAAGAATCTTTCATTATCTGAATAATGAGGATGAGTATTTTCTATTGTAACTTTTCCATGAGTTGCCCATCTTGTATGAGCAATACCATTGTTATAAGTATAATCTTTATTTTTATTTGCTTCTACTTTTGCGGCAAGGTTTGAAACTTTTCCAACAGATTTTTCTAAAAATGTTTCTTTTGATTCATTTATACCAAAAACTCCAGCACTATCATATCCTCTGTACTCTAGATTTCTTAATCATTCTATTAAAAATGGAAGTGCATTCTCTTTTCAATTATAGGCAAAAATTCCACACATATTTTTATTTTTTAATTTTTATTAACTTTACTTTTCTCAAGAATATAAGAAAAAACAAAAGACATATAATATTTATAATTATATGTCTTGAACTATATCTTTTATAGTACTTAAAGTCAATTCTAGAAGCTCAGGGCTGTTATTTATATCTTCTTGAGAAATAGATTTTTTTCCCTCTAAATTAAGGATAATACGTCTTTCACATAGAGTGAAAAGTATTTGTTGAAACTCTAAATTATGTTTAAAATTCTGATAAAAACTATACAGAGGAATATGACTATATGGTAGATTTCATGCTATTTGTCTCCATGATTTTTTCATGAGTAAATGTTCTATAGAGGATTTAATAAATATGATAGGTGAAATTTTTCTACTAGAAAATCAAGCTTTCTCTAACTTACGAGAAATCATATTATAATCTCGAGGTTCGAGTTTGTGAAAACGAATCAACCACATATTCATTTATTGTTTAAAATTATAGATATATATAATATGGAATAATTTAAAAATGAAAATAAAAAAAGATATCCTAGTTGAACGGATTGAAATAAAGTAGTACTATTTACAAATAATTATTTTTCTTGATGAAATACACTACTTCAAATCACGTATAGAGGAATTGATGGCTAAATAAAAACGACCTAAAGAGTGAAATGCCCCCACTAAAGTATAGTGGAAATAAAAAAGAATTTAATTATTTAAAAGATGATTTCTGTATTGTACAGGAGTCATTTTTTTTCTGTTCCATTGTGGTCTGTTATTATTATATT
>JAWUYB010000025.1:0-14193 GCA_034111025.1 Candidatus Altimarinota bacterium
CTTTCAATAATATTCTTATTTCATATATTTCTCATTCACTTAATTGTTTATTTCATTTATTCATATCACGAAAATTAATTATATTCTTTTAGATTATATATCATTTCTCTAAAAGTTGCATTTCGTGGTAGATTCTAGCATTTAAATATTGACAAAATTAATTATTTATATAAAAAGATATAGTTCTAATAAACTTGGAGATAGTTATGTTAATGGAAAAAATAGATACTATTATGTTATGGGCAATAATTATTTAAATATTAATACTTATATTCTCCTTATATATAAAATGGAATACAATGAATAATGTAGACTGTCCTTCTTGTAAAAGTAGAGATAGTTATAAAGAGCCTACTAATAAGGAAGTAGGGAATTGTTTAAATTGTGATTTTTCTGAGACTCAAGAGGCTCTTAATGTCAGGCAATGGACGTAATACAAAGTACTGCTAAAGTTCCATAATATAATATAATTATAGTTATGAATACAGCTAAATTAAAAGCACCACTTATAATATGGTGCTTTTACTTTTACATATCTTCGAAATGTTTATTACTTTTGTTATTATGATCCATTTCAACAAATTTTTGATTATTTTTATTAAACATAAGTTCAATATTACCAATCGGTCAATTTCTATTTTTTCTCATAAGTATATCAGTAACTCCTTTCTTTTCTGTAAATTCATCGTAATATTCTTCTCTATACATCATCATAATAATATCTGCATCTTGCTCAATCGAACCTGATTCTCTTAGATCCGACATTATAGGACGTTTATCTGGTCTTTGTTCTACAGTTCTTGATAATTGTGATAATGCAATAATTGGTACGTTCAATTCTCTTGCTAATCATTTAATACCACGTGAAATTTCAGATACTTCTTGTACTCTATTCATTGAATTACCATTCGACATGAGTTGTAGATAATCTATAACAATTAAGTCTAAACCTGATTCTATTTTAAGTCTTCTACATTTAGATTTTAAATCCATTAGATTTCATCATGCTGTATCATCTATATAAATATTTGCATCAGATAATTTTTCCATAGCTTCTCATATTTTAGCAAATTCATGATCTTCTAATTCTCATTTAGCTAATTTCCATGAATCTATTTCCATAGCACTTGCAATCATTCTGTCTGTTAATTGTTCTTTTGACATTTCCAGAGAAAATACAGCAACATTCTTACCATTATATCATACATTTTGAGCTATATTAAGTGCAAATGCAGTTTTACCCATAGATGGTCTTGCTGCTAGAATAACCATATCTCAACCTTTTAGACCTCAACATTTATAATCAAAATCTTTAAATCAAATTTGTAATCTATGATCTTTAATAAGGTCTGGATTTTCATGAATTTCAGCAAATTCTTCATATCTTTGATTAAGTATATCATTAATATGAACTAATTTATTTTTAATAAATGTTTGAGTAATACCAAAAAGTAATTTTTCAGATTTTTCTAATAATTCACTTATTAAGCCATCTTCATCATAACCACATGAAATAATAGCATTACCTGCTTTTATTAATCATCTTAATACTGATTTATTTTTAACAATTTGTGCATATTCAAAAACATTGGCAGTTGTAGGAACAATTTCTGTTAGTTCAATTAAATAAGTCATACCTCAGATTTTATCTAAGTATTTTTTATCTTCCAATTTTTCTTTCACAGTAATTAAATCAATAGGTTTATTAACTCTGTATAATTCATACATGATTTCATATATGGTTGCATTTGCTTCTACATAAAAATCTTCACGTGTAAGTATATCTCAAACTGTTATAAAACAGTCTTTATCTATTAATAAACTTCATAATACTGATTGCTCAGCTTCGGTTGTATGTGGAGGTACTTTCAACATTTTAAGATGATACTTATTAAATATAATATTATATATAATTTATAAAAAAAAACATAAAAGTAAACGTATAAGTTTACTTTTATGTTAATAACTAAAGATTATTCTAAAATATTGTTAAAAACTATCATTTTAGAGCAAATAGTTCATTTAATTTATTTCTTGCAAGTGTATTATAGGGTTGAATTTCAACTATTCTTTTATATGCCTCAAATGCTTCAGTAAATTTTTCTAAATTTTCAAAACATACAGCTTGTAATAATAATCTATCTACATTTCTAGGTTTATCTTTTAATAATATTTTTACATATTTTAAAGCTTTTTCATATAAATGTAATTCAAAAGTGATATCAGTTAACATATTTAGTACTTCTGTATCATCTTTTTTCTTTTTATATACCTTTTCATATATATCTAATGATGATTCTAATTCATGTTGTAAAGCTAAGATAAATCATAATTTTTTCATAACAGTAATATCTTTTCATATTACTTCAATTAAATCTTTATATATAAATTCAGCATTCTTATAATTATGTTCTTTTTCGTAAATAGAACCTAATTCTAGATTTAAATCTTTATTATATTTATCAACAGCTAATCATTCGACTATAAGAAGTTTACAGGAATCAAAATATCCTTTTGATGAATTTGTTTTTGCACGCTTGATTATATCAGCAAGTTTATCTTTCTCTATTTGAGTAAGTTTATTTATTGTTTTATCTATATTTTTTCAAGAATTTGAAAATTTCATTTTATGTCATCTTCTTTTTTTTAAATCAATTACATTTGGTGTAACTATATTTTTTACCTTAAAGTAGACATTATATGATTTTTCGAAAACAAAATAAAGTATATATCATAAAGATATAAACATAGTTATGACTTCGAGTTTGAGAAATATGGTATTTTCCATAAAACAAATTAGGATTAATGTGATATGTATATTATAAAAAAACCATTATTTGTAAAGATTTTTACTGAATTTCATAATCTCAAGAAAGTGTTTTTTTAATGACTCATGATATTTCTAACATACTCAATCTAAATGAAAGTGTTCTAACTTCTATTTTTAACTTTTTTGATAATTCATTTATATTATTTTTTTCAATAAGTAAGTGATTATAAATTTCTTCTTCAATGTCATCAGTAAATAGTTTCTCTTTCTTAATTATATCTGTATTAATATTTTTAGTTCAAATATTATATTCTTCTAATATATCTAATGAATGAGAAACTAATTTTGCAGATCATTTTTTAATTAAATCATTACATCAAGCAGAATTTAATAAATAAATATCTCATGGAATAGCAAAAAGATCTTTTCATAAATCTAAACATTGTCCTGAAGTAATCATAGTTCATGATTTAATTTGAGCCTCTACCACAAGAGTTCAAACAGATAAACCTGCAACTATTTCATTTCTAATTGGAAAATTATAGGGATTTCAAACTTCTCAGATAGGAAAAATAGATAATACAGCTCATCCAGTTTCGACAATATTATTATATAAATTAATGTTTCATGTCGGATAATCTTGATCAATACCTGTTCATATAATACTTAATGTTTTATTTCAAGAATCTATAGTAGTCTTATGAGCATATGTATCACATCATGCAGCTCATCATGATACTATTACAAAATATTTAGATAAATTTGGAATTATATTTTCGATACATTTTTTTCAATAACTCGATATTTTTCTTGTACCTACTACAGAAAATTTTTGTGATTTATCAATTTTTCATCTTACATAAATAAGAAATGGGACTTGAGATATATGTAATAATTCTTCAGGAAAATTTTTATCAAAAACTGTAATTATATTCACTTCTCTGTTATTAATATTTTTTTGTATATATTCTAACTTAAATTTCTTCTTTCTCTCTAATATAGTATTTATTAATTTACTAGTAAATTTGTATTTTGATAAATTCTCATGTGACAATTTATCATAGAAATATTTATAATTTTGTGATTCAGCAAATATTTCATGTAATTTTCTGTGTGAAAATCATAAAGTATGCAATAATGCTAAATATATTTTTTCCTCCATAAAAAACATATTAATATTAAAATAATATTTATTTAATTAAATACTTAATAAAAATTAGGTATACAAAAAATAAGTATATACGAAATATATACTTATTTTTAAATATTACAAATCATTTTATTAACTTAAATTTTATAATTCAGTTTTTGAATCAATATTTGCTATAAACTTTTCTTTATTTTCAGTTTCATTAATAACTTCTAGATTTGAATTATTATTAGATTCTAATACTAATCTTTTCATAAATATATAAGTAAATACAAATCAAAATACTACAAATATAGTAGCAATGAACTGATTAGCTAAACTTGCAATAATGTGGTTCATACTTGAAAAAGTGACATCCAATTGACTCATATCAAAATTATTTTGCATTTTACCTCAAGCCATAGCAGATGATATTTGATCAGAATTTAATATATTTTCTAATCAATTTATTTTAATAGAATCCGGTAAAAATATACCTACTATAAATCCTACTAATTTTGATACAGAAGAAACAATAAGTCAGATTAATAAGAAATTTCATAAAATTCTCAATAATTGATTATCTGTAGTTTTTATATTTTTATCAAAATCTTCTTGAGTAAATTCTTCATTACTCACGGCAGAATAAACTACAAAACTTGCCTTTAAACCTCTATATATTGAAAATACTAAGAATAGTCCAAAAGATAAACTCATTAAAATTATAGAAATCTTATCTAATAATTCTCAAAGAGTTCATTTTATTTCAAATACATGTAAGAGATTAAATAATATACCTCAAACAATAAAAATTCAAGCTGGTAATAAATAAATATATTTAAATATATACCAATATGTTCTAAAAGAGTTTAAAATATTAACAAAACCATATACAACATTTTCTTTCATTTTTATTTCTTCTCATATAGCTGCTTGATCTATAGATTTAATAGAAGCTAATAAAAATGGGATATACAATAACGCATTCAATAAGAATAAAAACATCATTATTGCTATTATCAATACTCATTCTACTGAATATAATATTGATAAAAAACTATCTCAACTAAAATCACTTAGTCATCAAATAATTCATGTAATATATTTCATTACAAATAAATATAAAACTCAGAAAAATAAGAAATTATATATAAATAAAGGTAATATTAATTTTATAAAATGTGATTTCATAAAAGTAACTGATTGACTAATTCTGTCAAATATATCATGTTTTGGTATAAGCATATAGTTTTGTTTAAAATTATAATTAGTAGAATAATAACATGTTATAGTAAATAATCAAAATATAAGTAATGCTATAGATTTGACTTCATACACTAAATATATTACTATAAATAAGTTATAAATTTTACACATTTAATACTAAGTAATATGAAAGATTTTTTACAAGCATGTAATACTGCTTCTGGTAGATGGAATAGACAAAAATTTTGGTTATATCCACTTGGATTAGCATTATTACTATTTATTCCAATTGGAATAATTATGTCATTTAGTCCTGAAGTATGAGGTGTTTTATATTTAATTGCAGCACTTTATACAACATACGTATCAATTGTTTCATACATTAAAAGATTACGTGATTTAGATAAAAACCCTTGGATGGCATTATTAATGTTTGTACCTCTTGCAAATATTTACTTATTTATTATTTGTGGTTTCTTTAAAGGAACTCAATGAACAAATAAATTTGGTCCAGATCCACTTGGTGGAACTGCTGATATTCCAAAAGAAAAACAAGAAACTGTTGAATTATAATATTTTTCAGAAATAAATAAAAACCTCTCAAAATTAATTTTGGGAGGTTTTTATATTTATAGTTCACTATGAACTATATTAAACTATTTCTATAAATCACATTCTTTCAGCTTTTTCTTTCACTGTATCTAGATCATATTTTCTGATTTTTGTCATTTCATAAGATAAATCATAATCTTTTTGTAAACCAAGCCAAAATTCTGCAGATATATTCAAACTAGTAGCAATAAGAATTGCCCATTTAGCTGTCATATTTCTTTTTGCATTTAACAATTCTGAAAGTTCAGAAACTGATTTTCAAATAGTATTTGCAAAATCTTTTCATGTAACTCCTCTAAATTCTAATTCTTCTTTAAGTATTGCTCATGGATGTTGTATAAAGTCCATATTTTTCATAACCTATCAGGTTAAAATATAATAACATCATTTTTTATATCCAGATGAGAGGATGTTTCTATTAATTGTAATGATTATTTAAATCTATAACTTCAATGATCTTTATTTCATTTCAGATAATATTAAAAATAATTCTATATCCCTTATTCACTCTGATAGAATAATCTCAATTTTTATAATTTTTTAATTTTTCAAAATTTAAACTTCTTAAACGGATTAAATCATTGGTTGTATAGATATTTTTGAGAATATTTATTTTTTGAATAAATTTAATAATTATTTCTTGAGAAAAGTCTCTACTTATTCCTGTATTATAAAGTTTTTCTAATTTCTTTTCTTTAAAAATCAATTCCATTAATTCACTATTTTAGTAAATATATAAATTATTATAACATTAAGTATGATTTTTACAAATTTATATTTTATATAAAAAATAATACAAAAAAACACTCAAAATAAATTTTGAGTGTTTTTTTTAGTAAATTTTATTTCATATGTTTTCTAATAAACGCATTTAATTCAGTTAATGCAACTGTTTCTTTTTCCATAGAATCTCTATGTCTGATAGTAACATTTCATGCATCAAAATTATCAGAATCGATAGTTACACAGAAAGGAGTTCAAATCTCATCCATTCTAGCATATCTTTTCCCGATTGAACCAACTTCATCATATTCACAAATGAAATCTTCTGCTAATTGAGCATAAACTTCTTTTGCAAGATGACCTAATTTTTTCACAATAGGTAATACTCATACTTTAATTGGAGCAACTTTTGGATTGAGTTTTAAGTATGTTCTGTTATTTTCTTCATCAACTGTATAAGCATCACACATAGTTGCTAATACAATTCTACCAAGACCCATTGCTGGCTCTATAACATATGGCAAGAATTTTTTATTATTAACTGCATCAAAGTAAGCTAAATTTTGTTTAGAAGCATCCATATGTGCTTTTAAATCATAATCAGTTCTATTTGCTAGAGTTTCAATTTCCCCCCAACCAAATGGATATTTATAATCAAAATCCCCTGCTTCTTTAGAATAGTGAGGTAATTCTTCTTGTTTAATTGGAGTAAATCTTAGATTTTCTTCTTTTAAACCAAGTATTTCAGTAAAATATCTATGAGATTGTGCTTTCCATTCAGCAAATACAGCATCATCTTCACCTGGAGTTACGAAATATTCAATTTCCATTTGTTCAAATTCTCTTGTTCTGAATATGAAATTCCCTGGAGTAATTTCATTTCTAAAAGATTTCCCAACTTGAGCAATTCCAAAAGGTAATTTTCTTCTAGAACTTCTTGCTACATGAATGAAATCAACAAACTGTCATTGAGCAGTTTCAGGTCTAAGGTATGCTTGAGAAGCTGAATCATCAGTAACACCTAAATATGTTTTCAACATTAAGTTGAATTTTTTAATAGGAGTAAAAGATGATTTTTTACATGAAGGACAAGAAATTTTTAGATCAATTAATATTTGATCAAGTTCAGTAGTTTCAGTTTTATCACCAGCATAATTATCTGGAGTAACTGTATCAGTAGTTTCTAATAAGTTATCTACTAATTTATCAGCTCTATGTCTTGTATTACATTCTCTACAATCAGTTAATGGATCAGCAAAACCTCCAACATGACCAGAAGCTTCCCAAACCTTTGGATTCATAATAAGAGAACAGTCAATTTGCATTACATCAGTTCTTTTTTGAATAAATTCTTTTTGCCAAAGAAATTTAATATTATCTTTTAATAAAGAACCATATGGTCCATAATCCCATGAATTAGCTAAACCTCCATAGATTTCAGATCCAGGATATACAAAACCTCTGTTTTGTGCAAGATTAACAATATCTTTCATTTCTACTTGTGTCATATTTTGATATTTAATAAGTAAAATTTTCTTATAAAAAAAAGACCTTCGGACATTTCCTTAATAGAAATTGCCAACAGGGTCCTTTTAGGACGGTTCCACCTGATGATTTACTTTGTAAAAATTATTAGAAAACACGAATTCCAACTCAGTTTTTTAGCCTAATTATTTATTACTTATATATATTATAAATATATTTTTAATTTTTCAACTAATTATTAATTATTATTCATAAATAATATAATAATAATTCTTTTTTTATAAAAAATTCTCAATATTTATTATGTTCATCTGTATTAATATATGGATTTTTAGTTAATTGTAATTTATTATAAGTGAGTTCTAATTTACTAATATTTTCATCAGAGAATTTTGATTTCATTAATCTTTTTCACATTTCATTAATTTGAAAAAATTGTTTTTTATTAGTTCAAAAAAAATCAGCTGTAGGTATATCAATACCAAAATTCATTCATTTAGATTTTTGATTATTCAAAAATGTAATATAGAAATTAATTCAATCTGTAAATATAAACGGACTTATTTGTTCTAAATTATTTATATCCTCTATATTAGATATTAAATGAATACCTCAACTATATGATATATATCATGACCTAATATTTATGTTATAAATATTTCAAGCTACTTTTAATAAAAATCTACCTCAATTATCAGTATCATAAATAGTAAATATTTTTGTATCAAATTTATATTTTGATATGTATAAAAATTTATCTTGTGTTTTAATGAATATATTTTTTCTATCTGTAAAAATATATTCATTAAGTTTTACAAAATCTGAATCATCTACATGAGATACAACATAATTTTCTATAAAATTATAATTGTTATCACTTGCTAATTTTATATTATTTTTATCTAATATAAATGTTTTATAATCAGCAAATGGAATAATATCTAAATGTTTATTATCACAATATGTTACTCAATATACTTGATCTTCTTTAATTTCATATCATCAAAAATCACATACAGTAGCATATGTTGAAATAGTTAATCAAAAGAAACTAATTATAATTAGGAAATATTTCATATTATTATGTTGTTAATATTATTTTTGTATTTTTTGGCTTTCAGCATGTATAAGATTCCATATATTTACTACAAAATCATCATCTAACATCCTTTCTCTTGATTCACTTAAAACATCTCAAAGTAATTCATTCCATCTATTTTCTTGATGTATATCTAAACCTAATTCATTTTTTAGTAATCAAATTTGTTTTACATTTTCAAACCTACGAGATAATAAGTATATTATTTCTAAATCGATTGTTTTAATTTGATCTCTGAATTGTTGTAATAGTTCTTTCTCCATGTATATCTAATAAAAAAATAAGAAAAGTTATATACTTTTCTTATTTTATTTATAAAAAGATATTAATAAAACTTTAATTAAATAATTCTAATAAATCATCGATTTCTTTCATAGCTTCGTCTGAATACATTTCATCATCTTCTTTTTCATCTTCTTCTTGTTTTGTTTCAATTGTATGAGCTGCTACAACAAAAACCCAACCTCTAGAAGCAATAGTGTTATAATCAGTAAACTCTTCAATAATATCATGTTCTACAGCAAAATCTACATATTGTTTTTGCCAAACTACAGATGATTCAGAATCATATTCAAAATCATATCAAATTGCTTTTATGAGCATTTTTAATGATTCTGATTTAGTAATATTATCTTCAGGTCTAAACATATCATTTTTAGATATCAGTAGTTTTTCAACTAGTGGTTCAATATGAATACAAGCCCAGTCATTCGGAGTAGTTGCAGTTAAGTCAGAAAATATACCTGAACAGGTAGTTTTTTTATTTAATCAAGCAATTCTCATGGCAATAAGACCTATTTCTTGTCTTAATACGTTATTATTCAAGTTATATTCACTAATGTTTTGAGATTTATTTGTGATTATGTTTCTCTCTGCTAAATTATTTGCAGCATCTACCATCTCTGAATTTGAATAACTTGCAAAGACATTAACCGTAAGAATAGTAAGCATTGATAATATAGCTAATATTTTTTTCATAATATTTAATTTTAAGACTAAATTTAAGTAGAAAATTATTTTCTACTATAAGTATATAAGATTTTCAAAAAAACAAAAACCTTTTACGATGACATAGTAAAAGGTTTTTGTGTTATATACTTAATTTTTCTAATGCAGATATTCTATCATCTAAACTTGGGTGAGATGCAAATAAACTCATTATTCCTCATCTTTTATGAGATGATATTTTCATTGCAGCAAAACTAGATTTATCTTGTTTTGTGAATTTTTGCATATTCTTTAATGCTTCTAATCAAGCAATCATTTTATCTTTTCAAACATATTCAGCAGATCCAGCATCAGCTTTAAATTCTCTATGTCTAGAAAACGCCATTAGAATAATAGAAGCTAGTAAACCAAATAATATTTCTAATACAATAACAACTGCTAAATGAGCAATCCAAGATAACTCTTCATCTAAAAAATTAGAGATAATATTAGCAATACTACGTGAAATAAATACTACAAAAGTATTAAGAACTCATTGTAATAAAGCCATAGTAACCATATCTCCATTTAATATATGAGCCATTTCATGCGCAACAACTCATTCTATTGCTTTTTCATCCATTACTTCTAAAAGACCAGTTGATACAGCAACTAAAGAATTATTTTTTGATGACCCTGTAGCAAAGGCATTTGCTTCGGGGTCAATATATATTCATACTTCTGGAGTTTTTATATTATTTCTTTCTGCTAAATCATTTACCGTATCCCATACTATTCTTTCTTTTCTATCAAGCTCGTTTATATTTTCATTTGTTATAAATTGAATTTTATAAGCTCTTTTAGCCATCCATTTTGATAAAGCCAAGCTAATAAATGACCCTCAAAAACCAATAACTAAAGCAAAGACAAATAAGTAAGCATTCCCCGTTAATTTAATACCAAATACATTTTCTAATATAGTAAATGTAAATGTTAATAGTATCATTATTGCGATATTCATCAATAAGAACATCATTACTCTTTTTAACATATTTTATTTTTATAATTTATTTATTATTTAACAGTATCTAATACAGGAGTTTCTTCAATATATTCAGTAATATAATCCCTATTATACATATCAGCAAAGTCGTCAAATCTATACAATTTTGACTTTATTTTATATGTTTGACTTTGTCTCATTGTAACTTCCTCAGGATATTGTTCAGAAATATCATAATTCCAATCTCAATTTATATATATACCTTCGTATTTTTTAAATGGTCCTTCAGCTTCATTTCAATAAGCTTCAATTAAATTATTTGGTAGTTTATCATAATTATTTTCATCTCAATATAATATATACTCTTGAATATATATTTCATTTGTAGGATTTAAAAAATTTTTATTTCCTACTCATTCTTTTATAAATAATCACATATCTAAATTATTTACTTTTAATGAATGTTCTCAGTTATCAAGTTTTAAATTTCTAGTTGTATAAGCATCGATAAATATTTCTTCCTGATTATTAAACTGAATTGTAATTCCAGATCAACTAGGATTATCTACATTTATTGTTTTTGTTGATTGATACATTCACTTTATAAAAGTTCCTCCTATAAATAATATTACAACGATAATAAATATAATTTTAATATAAGAAAAAATACTTTTCTTAGGTTTATTTTTTATAATTTCATTATCATCTACTCATTCAATTTCATGCACTGTATCCTCCCTATTTACGAGTGACATAATTTTAAAATTATTAGATAAGCACAAGTATATTAAAAATTTAATCTAGATTGTCAAAAATCATTTTTTGAATTATTATTTTCAGATTTTTCGTGTGAATTACTTCATTTTAAAAATAACTCTATTATTTGTAAATCATACTTAATATTATGACCTATTATTAAGTAATCTGATTGTAATAAATAATCTAAAAAATTATGTAAACTTTTATCTGAGACTCTTGGTCATTTATGTAACCTGTTTATATAATAAATATTATTATCATCTAAATAGATAGATACTCAAACTAAATCTGCACTCATAGAATCTAATCAAGTAGTTTCAGTATCTAATACAACCTTAGAATAACCTTTAATAATATTCTTAAGTTCGACTAGTTGCTCATCCTCTCAGATAATTTTAGGAGTGATTCATAAATCTTTCCATGTTTTTGATTTTTCTAATTGATCTTTTGGGACAAGAGAATGAAACTCATAATCTTTAAAAAATTGAATTATTTCAGGTTTTAAAAAATTTTCAGGATAAAATTTATAATCTTCTAATACAACCTTATTATCTCATGAATAATTAGGAACATCTAAACAGATAGTAGCTAATTTTTTTGATAAGAAAGCATTTTCTCTACTATCTGCTAATTTTTCAATAGCTTTTCATTTGAATATTTTTTTTGCATCATCACTTAATTCTTCAAAATTTCAAAAATCTAATACATCATATACTTTTTCAATATTTCATATATCATTGATCATCGTAACAGCTTTTTTTGGTCAAAACCCTGCTATTCCAGGAATATTATCAGCAGCATCTCATACAATAGATAAATAATCTATAATCATATTAGGTTCAATACCAAATTTCTCACGTGTTTCATCTACTCATGAAATACGTCTTTTCATAGTATCATATATTTTAACATTATGAGTTACAAGTGAATAGAGATCTTTATCTCATGTAAGTATTAATATTTCATTATCAGGATCTTTTCATAAATCAACAGCTAATGTTCCTATAACATCATCCGCTTCATAACCTGGCTCTTCTATCATAGGTACTTCCATCATAGCTATCATATCTACAATATCTTGCATTTGGGTTCTGAGATTATCTGGCATTCTCTCACGAGTAGCTTTATACTCAGAATAAATTTCATCACGAAATGTCCCCCCTTTTGCATCCTTCACAAAGAATACATAATCTGGATTTTCCTTTACGAGTTGATGAACAAAAAATTTAGCCATACCAAAGATAGCATTTACCATTTTTCAGTCTTTGGTAGCAAATTCTGGTACACCAAAAAACATTCTGTAAATAAAGTTATTCCCATCAATTAGGTAAATTGTTCTTTTCATTTATATTATTTAATAATAATTTTATATATTTTAATTTAATAGAAGCAAAAGGCAAAATTTAATTCAATATAATATCCATAAAAATACCTATTGACTATTAGTATTTATTCATTAAAGTAGTAATACTCTATTAGAAATTTTTCGAAGCGAGTAAAAAAAAGGTTGATGAAATGAAATTACCATCTAGTGGTAGAAAAAAAGTTGATGATTTTATTATAGATATAGTAGCTTCTAATCCAGAAATTTTGGAGCAATTTATTGATTATTCTCCAGAAAATGTTGTAGATTCTTTAAGGAAAAGTTACAATAGAATAGAATATAAAAAAAAGCAACGATTAAAAAAAAGGAAGCATTAGCTTCCTTTTTTATTTATTTGAATTATCTTAAAAAAATATTATTCTAATATTAATACAATATAAATAGAAAAGTATGTCTTTAAATTCTTATGAACTAATTAAAAAAAATAAATTAACATCTGATGTATATGAATTAACTTTTCAATCGAAAGAAAAATTTGATTTCAAACCTGGACAATTCATTACTTTTATACTTCCAAATATTTGATGAAGAGCGTATTCTATTTTAAAAACTCAATGAGAAAAAATTATTTTAATAATCAAAAGTCGGCCTACTAATAATTGAGGAAGAGGCTGAAGTAATCTAATATGTGATTTAAATATTTGAGATATACTAAATGGAACAAATCCAGCAGGACATTTCACACTTCAAAATAATAATAAAAATAAATTATTTATATGAACTTGAACTTGATTTGTACCACTCTACAATCAAATAATTCATTCAATTAATAATAATCAAGACTGTAATTTAAATTTGTTATTCTGAGCAAGGACTCTATCAGATCTTTTTTATATAACAGAATTAGAAAAGTTAAAATCTGAAAATAATAATTTTAATTTTGAAGTATTCCTTTCTCGTGAAGAAAATACTACACATAATAGTGGTTATGTTACAGATTATCTCATACCAGAAAATATTAAACATTTTTCAGAATTTTATATTTGTTGAATCCCTATACTTATTGATTCTTCCATAGAAATACTTAATAAAAACAATATAGACTCTAATAATATTTTTACAGAAAAGTATTAAAAAAAAAGAAGAAAATAAAATT
>JAWUYB010000026.1:0-8241 GCA_034111025.1 Candidatus Altimarinota bacterium
TACATATCAATTATCAGCATGATTATTAAAAACTATACCAAAAACTTTTTCTACTTCCTCTAAATGTCTTATTTTTTCTTCATGTCAATTTTCATCTTTATCTGCTTTATATCATTCATAATTAAGATAATCTTCTCATAAATCGTCGTGCTCTTTTATTAATTCTCAAAGTATAGTTTCATATACAATATTAGTTGTATTAAATCATTTTTTTAGTGATTCTCTAACAGCATCTGTATCAAGATTTGGATTATAAGAAGAAATATTTACTTTATTATTTCAACTACTGTCTTTTGCATTTGTTTTACCATATACAGCATAAATTCTATTTAAGGAATTATCAGGATCTAATAATTGTTTAATAGTTTGATTGAAAATTGCAGGATCTAAATTATTCTTTTGTTTTAATTGTTTTCAGATATAAGTACTTCAAAATTCCATTTTTTCAAGCCATTTTGGTACTTGAATACCTTGGAAATCAGTTTTATTAATTATTGTATCTGATATTGTACTTTCTTCTCATTTTGTTGTTATTTTTCTTACTTTTTTTATTTCACAGTCATTAGAATCAAGTTGTCCTACTTCCCTTTTATCTGAATCACTTAATTCCACACGAAAATCAGATCAATTTGCATTGATTGTTCAATTATTTTTATATTCATCTAAAAAACTTTGCCTTCTAGATGTTATAAATTCTGTTAAATTCATATTTTCTGAAACTACATTTGTATTATTATTTACATCTACTGCTGTTTCAGATGTGTTTTCTAATTCACCTTCAGTATCATCTTCTAATAATTGTTCATATCAATTTTTCCATTTATCTCACAGAATTGGTAATTTATGAATCATTTCAGCATCTTTAGTTTTTCATAATATATTACATATATTTTCAATTTCTGTTTCTTCTATTTCAAAATCTGGATTTTTTTCAATTTCAGAAAGTATATTATCTACCATAGATCATAATTCATCCCAATTTTCCTCATCTATATTTTCTATTGATTTTGCAGACATATTTTCCATAAAAGTTTTCAGTCTTTTTTGTTCATCTGCTAATTCTAACTCATTAAGTTTCCTTATATTATATGGATCTAAGTTAGCTAATTCATATGGATCAATAAATTTAGTTCACTCATCAGAAAATATATCGTGCTCCGTCATTAAACTTCATTTTATATTATCCTCACTTACATCTTTTATTTTATCTGTTAATAAGTTAATGTCTTTTTTTAATAAAATTCACCTATTAGAAAAGATTTTAATAAGCAACAGTTTATCAGCTAAAGGATAGTCTCAAATAGAAATAAATTTTATAACTTTAGATTTTATAAATTCCTTGAAACTCATATTTGAGTCCTTAAATCATTCAAATATACCAACAAATTTTCATGTTTCTAAAATCGCATCTTGTAAAAATAATCATGATTTATCTGATTCAGATATAGTTACCCTTAAACTACCACCTTTTCACAAATAACTCTCTTCTATATCTTTTAATGACTTAATTAAATTAAATAATATTCAACATTCTTGTAATTCTTCTAAGCTTATATTTTCTATATATCATTCAGGTTCCATTAAACTACATAATGCAATATCATAAGCTTCCTCTTCTGCTAAATATGGAACTTGCACTCATTCAAAAAGTCTGACTATTGCTCAATCAGTTTTTTCTCTATCTGGATGTTTTTCTGATTTAATATTTTTGGTTGCTATTATGGTATTACTTTTTAATTTATATTCTGTATCTCAATCTTCTTGTGGAGAATATGTTTTTGGTTTTGTAAAAAGATTTTTTACTCTCATAAGTACATCATTTGGTATCAAATCAATTTCATCAATAATTGGTATTTTTCAATTCACAAATGCTTTTAATAGCTTTCATAATTGAGTATGAATACCCATATCTCATTTTCAATCTGGTATCAGAGTAGCTTTTGCAATAAATTCAGCTGTTGTAATACCACTATGTCATGATAATACTATTGAATTATCATCATTAAATAATACACTATTTATTGTTTTTGCTAATTCTGTTTTACCTGTTCAAGTTGGTCAACTAAGTGATAAATTTTCTCATAATAATAATATTTCTATTCATTCATCTACTATTATTTTTCTAGATGGTACATTTACAAATCATGTACTATCTAAATCTTTTTTATATCTTTTTAATGTATCAAATCTATATGAAGTTGCTACTTCTCTATTTTTTAATAAATTATTCAGCTTTAATTCCTCATCATTTATTAATTTTCTAATATTTTTTATAAAATGATTCTTATCTGTTTTTAATTTTTTTCATTCTAAAAATGCTTCTCTTTTAATATCTAGTATAATTTTCTTTGCTTTTTCTATTTTTGCTTCTACTATAAATACTTCTTTTAATTCCTTTTCTCAATCTTCTAATAATTCAAAACCTTCTTTTCTACCATTTAATTCTTCGTTATATAATTGTCTTACTCACTCATCACTATATAATTCTCTGATTTTATTTAATGTATCATTAATATCAAAATCTCACGATAATAAAGCATCAAAATCTAATTCAGGAACACTGAAGTTATCAATATTTTCTCAGTTTTTTGTAGATTTAATATATTTATCTGATCAAGATTTTAAATCTTCTCTCATTTCTTTATATTCTTTTTCTTTTCCTTCAATTAATTGTTCTAATTTTGATTTTTCATCAATATTAAATTTTCTTTCTTGTCAATCAAGAATAATTGCAACGTCTTCAGATATTCAATCATTCAGTCATTCAAGTCATTTTTTTAATCTTTTTAAAGATTTAAAATCATCTTCTAATAATTCTCTATAATTATTTTTAGAAAAGTAAAGTCATACCAAACTTGCAAGTTCAATTGATTTTTTTTGAGTTTCTTGGTTTATTTCTATATTTTCGTTTAATTCAACCATTTATCATACATTAAGATATATTTAAATTAATTTTACCATATATATCTATAAAATACAAAAGATCTAGTACAAAATTGATTTATTGTATTTTTTGTAGTATAATATAATTAATATAAATATATATGATCATAAAATATTATACTACAATGAATAAACTTTCTATAAATTCTCAGAACAATAATACAGAAAAATCCTTTGAACAGTTAAGTCATTGGATATCTTTTTATTCTAAACAATCTTGAATAAGTTTTATCATTGATGAAACATTACCTGCTCCTGCTGCAGTTCCTGATAATTCTGAAGAAGAAGAACTAACAATATTGCTAAACCCAAAACTTTTAAAAGAAAAGTTTAATTTATCAAATGAAGAATTATTATTTGTATTTTTTCATGAGATAGAACATTTAATTGAAGATGCAAAATTAAGACAAAGTACAAATTGAAAAAAAGTTGCACAAAAAAGGTTAAAAAGATTTGAAGATTCTAAACATTTAGCTAAATCTCTTCACTCTTTAGAAAATATTATTAGAGATGTTCATGTAAATAATAATATACTCAAAAAAACACCTGTTTTACATGGTGCTAAAGATTCAAATTATAGAAATCATTTCTTTAAAGAAAAAGATTTTTTAAATATGCCAGTTGTAGATAATCAGTGAAAAGAAACAGGTGAAACACAAGCAATGCCTAAACATTTACAATTTGCCGATACTATATTAAGAGAAGCAATGTTACCTAATGAAAAATGTAATATTGAACCTAAAATAAGACAAATAGTTGATAGAATGAAAAGAGCTAAAGTAATAGATAAATCAACTACTGGAGATTTATCTGAAAGATTAGAAATAATATGGAAATATATAGAACCTACTTATAAAAAATTATTAGAGGAAGATATAAAAGAAAATAAAAAAGATAAAAAAGATGGTAATGATGGAAAAAATAAGAAATGAGATTCTAAGCCATGAGAAAATTGAGAATGAGATAGTACTCCTTCAGAACCAAATGACGATTCAAAATGAGAATGAAAAGCTGAAAAATGAGAAGAATGAAGTTTAATGGATAAAATTAAAAAGAAAAAAAAAGAATTAACAAATTGAGATAAAAGTGAAAATGAGGGAAAAAATAAAGATAAAAATAAAGAAAAAAGTGAATGAAATGATGTATGAAAAGAAAATAATTGAGATGAAAATAAACCTGAACCTAAAAAAGATAATACCCCTAAAAATCCTTTTGATGATCTATATGATGATAAATGATGAATTCCTCATATTTTAGAAGGGGAACTAAATAGTGATGATTTAAAAAAAGTAAAAAAGGAAATTACAAAGAAGATTAAATCTTTAAAACCAAAATCAAGAGAAAGATTAGAATTAGAAAAAAGAGCTGAAAATATGTGAGTTGATACAAGTAATTCCAAAAAGTTAGAAGAAACTGTAAAACAGTTAACGAACTATGATCGTTTTCTGGAACAACTTAAATCATTAAATGACTCTGAAACATGAAATGGAGTTATGGAAGAAATATACAATTTATTTCAAAATATAAGATCTAAGAGGTTGAAACCAAGAATTAAGTCTAAATGACCAGTTGATATTGAACATTGAGCTAGATTAGATCCAGCATCTATTGTAAGTGGTATTTGAGCTATTAAATCTTGAAATTTTAATCCATTAATGTTTCAAAAAGATATTAAACATGAAAAAGAAAAGTTTCTTGTTTGAGATTTTGAATTAAGTATTGTAGCTGATTGAAGTTGAAGTATGGATAATAACCAGAAAAATGCACAACAAAAAATTGCTTGTTTACTTATTTTTGAAGCTTTAAAAAAGTTACATGATAAACTTGAAATGGAAAAAGCTAATTTATTAAAACCTGTTAATTTTTCTACTGACTGAGTTATGTTTGACTGAAATAGAACAAGAGAAATAAAAAAATCCTGAACAGATTTTAGTGATAAAGATAGGTTAAAAGCATATTCTGTTTTAGATTATTGTGATTGAGGTAGTACAAATGATTATGATTGATTAGACGAGATTATAAAAGATATTGAGTCAAGACCCCAAGAATACTTAGATAATATTAAGAGCTGAAAAACAAAAAAGATTGTGCTAGTTTTAAGTGATGGATGATCAAGTAATGAAACTAAGATGAAAGAAAAAATAGATAATTTAAGAAAATCTTGAGTATTAGTATATTGAATTGGTATTACAAACTGAGGTAGTCCTGTAGTAGATTTATTTAATTCAGGTGATAAAAAATTAGGATTCTGAAAAGTATGTGAAAATTCTTCAGATTTAGCAAAAATATTAAAAGATTTATTATTGGAACATATACAGTGAGTATAAGAGGATACCTGAATTCTAGTCCGTAACCGGACACTTTGAGAAATTATAGGAAAATACTCTATAAAATCAATTTTTGACAGAACATTTTGCAAAAAGATATAAATATAGGCAAACAACAATATACAAAAATAACCAAAAAAGTATGTGTTTGCCTTTTTTAGTGTAATTTTTCAAAATAACCAGTAAAAAGTAATGATTTAATGGCTCCAAATTCAACAAAAAATATTAATTTGGCTTGATTCCAGTTTCTTTGTAAAAGAATTCATTCGGAGATAAATAACCTAAACATTTTTTAGGTCTATTATTTATTTTTTCTTGAATAATATAAATATCATTTGATGTAATTTCAGTAAAGTCTGTTTTTCTAGGTAGATATTGTCGGATTAATAAATTTAAATTTTCTATGGAGCCTTTTTGGTAAGAACAATAAGGATCACAAAAATATGTTTTAATTCATAAAACTCTTAATTCAGTATGATAAACATTTTCTAATCAATTATCAAAAGTAAAAGAGTATATTTCTACTCATAATTCTTCCATTTCATAAACTATATGTTTTTGAACAGTAATAGATGAACGTGCTGATTTATCCGCTACTAATTCAAATCTAGCTAATCTAGTTTTTCTACAAATATTAGTATTTAATACTTGTCATGTATTAGAAAATATAACACTATCTGATTCAAAATCTCAAACTCTAGATCTATCATTTATCTCTTTTTCTCTTTTATGAATAGAAACCCTTTCTTTGATTACCTCTATTCATTTTTTACCTCTTGAATACCATTTCGTTCTTTTCTTTTTATGACGTCTTAAAAGGGCAGGTAATCTAAGTTTTTTAGATTTCTCAGAATAGATAAAATTATATATTGTTTCATGACAAACATATTTAATATATGAATCAAAATCAGGATCACTATGAAAAAGCTGTATTCTCCCACTTATCTCTTCAGGAGACCAATCTTCTTTTAATTTTTCAATTATATATTCTTTTAAAGGCTTATTAGTTTCAATTTTTAATATATTACCTTTATTAAGCTGTTTTTTTAAATGTTGATTATGAGCTAATTCACATATATATCATTGAGTTTGACTCGAAAATTTATTTATCTCATCACAAATAGTTGATTTTCAAAATCATAATATTTTGGCTATACTTCTTCTTGAGATATGTTCTTTTAACATTTTTTCTATCTTTTTTCTATCTTCAAACGTTATATTTGAATAATCTTTTTTACTTTTTTCAATTTTCTGTATATTTTTCATAGGATACTTTAATAGATAATATTGCTGATACAACTATTATATCATAAAGTGTCCGGTTTAATTCTAGAATTAATATATTATATATTTGCAATTAATTTTAAAAATATTACATTATTAAGTAATAATTTAATCTTTTTTTCAACTATGAATAAAAAATATGAACTTCTTACAAAATGAACAGATATAAATATAGTTTCGATGCATGATTGTAAATATTGTGGAGAAGAGTATCCATTGTATGATTTAGAAAAAGCATTGTATGATAAGCAATGATTTATGTATTCTTATCATTGTTCTTCATGTAATTTTAAATTGCTTTATACATATTTAAATAATAAACATTTATATCATAGAAAAGACTCTCAAACATGAAATAAAATTATATCTACTTATAGTGATTGATATGACGGGAAGGTTATTGACGCAAATGCATATAAAAAATTAGTTTGAGACGATATATGATTAAAATTTTAAAAAGAAGTATCAAGTGATATTTTCAAAGATTTTATAGAATTATCTCATGTACTTCCGAAACCTTCTAGATTAATTTATCCACAGTTAGAAAATTGTGAATATAGTAGTCATGTAGGACGGGGAAAGAATTTTTACTTAAGTTATTGTGTTTTTACAAGTTGTGAAGATATATATTATTCACATTCAATATTGGATAATTGTAAGAATATTTTTAATTCATACTCGGTATCTAAGTCAGAAAACATCTTTAATTCTTCTGTTATATGAGAAAGTTTTAATATATTTTATTCATATAATTGTGTAAATTCTTCTAATATATTCTTCTCTCAAGATATGAATAATTGTCAAGACTGTATTTTTTCTTGTAATCAATTTAATTCTTCATATATGATATTTAATACTCAATATAGTAAAGAAGAATATCTAACACATAAAAAAGAAATATTAGAACAATTAAACAATCAAAAACAATTTGATTTTCTTGTTAATAAGTATAAAGAATTTTTAGATAAAAATTATATTTCAGAATCCGTAAATATAAATAATTGTGAATGAGTAAATTGAGAAAATACATTTTATTCTAAAAATAGTGTAAATGTTTTTAATTCTAACAGTTTAGAAGATTGTATTAATTGTATGTTAGCATGAGATTGATTGAATGATGATTGTAATAACGTTATTAATGCTATAGAAACATGATGAAATGTAAATAATATGATTTGAACAATCACTACTTGAATAAGTACATCAAATATTTTCTATAGTTATGCTATTGTTGAAAATTGTAGTAATCTATATTATTGCTTTGATTTAGAAACATGTGAAGAATGTATGTTCTCTATCTGATTAAAAAATAAAAAATATTGTATTTTAAATAAACAATATTGAAAAGAAGAGTATTTTTCATTGAAAGAAAAAATAATTTCAGATTTAAAGGAAGAAAATAAATGGTGACAATCATTAGATTTTTGAATGTTAGGTTTCCCATATAATGATACTTTAGCTTATGATTATTTTTCAGTTTTTAGTGTAGTTGATACAAAATGAAAAGAAAAAATAGTTAATAAAAGTGCAGTATGAAAAGTAACTTTATTATGAGATGAATTTATTACAGATGCTATTCTTGATCTTTGAGGAAAAGAAAAAATAAATATCAAATGGAGAACGATAAATAACGAAATAAATCTTCCATATAATGCAGAAACAATTCAAGCCTCTCAAATGGGAAGTA
>JAWUYB010000027.1:0-58100 GCA_034111025.1 Candidatus Altimarinota bacterium
AAGAAGGCAGAAAGCATGAATAAAACTACAAATCATCAAATCAGTAAGGGGTCCACAAGTTTTTTATTATTATATAAACAAAAAAATCTAAATAAATAGATTTTTTTATTATTTTATTAGTTTTTTTTATATTGTAAAGAAAAATTTTATTTCGAACCTACAACCTCAAAGTTCTCTCAAATAAAGTTTTTTTCTCATCAAATAATTATATGATTTGATAAGACACTAATAGTTCATGTTCATGAATCATCTATAGGGTTAATATAAACTCAATATCAGCTCTGAGTATATGATTCTAGGTGATATGAAAGTGTTGCATTTGAATTATTAGCAAAGAAAATAGCATAATCTTTATTTTGAAAATCAAATACAAATTCATCACCTGTCTTTTCTTTTGCTACTTCTAATGATCAATCTCACGCGTTCAATTGTATATATCATAAATATTCATCTATGTTTTTACCTTCATATGAATTAAGTGGTAATAATGTAAATTGATTTTTATAAACTTCTCTATCAAATTCTAAAATTTTTATATTATAATCTAAATCTTCTGTATTAAATGTATTTATAAATACATGAGCATTATTAGTATCTCACATTTTTACATTTAATATATCATCATTATTCGTATTATTTTCTATTATTTTTATTGTTTTATAATTATTCCAATAAATATGCTGATAAGAAGTATTCGGATCAACACTACCAAAAATTGTTTTTCTAGGAATTACATCATCATCTTGATAGTTATTTGGAAAATATGTATTTCAAATAGAAGTAACCTTATAATTATCAGAATTTAAATCGTCATCAATCCCATCATTTCATTCAATTCAGTCTTTTGAAAAACTCATTAATGTATTATCAGTATCAGTAAATACTCTATTTCCTTCCCATTCTTCATTTCATGCTGATATTGTATTTAATAGATATATTTCAAATTCAGATATATCTAAATATCTTCAATTAACTTCTAAGCGTATACTATCAACATCGTTAGTTAATCATCTATATTTTAAGTCTATTTCATGATATGTTCTTCATCTCATTCCAGATAAACTTGTATTAAATACTACTGTAGAGCCATTATAGAATTTAATACTTCAATTATCCCAATAAACCCATCATCAATGACTCGGTTTCCTTATAATGATTTTTCATATACTTTGATTAGATCATACTTCAAATTCAAGGTATTCTACTGAGTTTCTGTAGTTACTATCAAACCATGTTGAAGTATTATCATCCACACTGTTAGCTTTAACATAAGAACCCCATGCTGTACTAGAACTGACATCTCAATTATTTAGATTGATATGGCTATTCTCAACCGTTATTTCAGTACCGACAGATTCTATTATATTTACTATATCTCCATCATATTGAGCAGTACTAAAGTCATTAACTTCATCATCATAATGAATTTTAAAATCATCTCAGTTATATGTACCTAAACAATGGACTTTTCAATATTGATACACAAGAGTTGTAGCTATTCAAGTGATCCTATTAAGAGATCAACTCATGGTAATATCTTGTGGACAAGAAATACCATCTAAAAATCACTCTCAATTCGCATTATATTTAATAACAGATTCTATGGCTATATGTCATTTATTATATATATTTGAATATACTTCTTCTTGATTATTTCAGACATCAATATTATTTACAATAACATAGGAATTATTATATACTACTATTCATACAACCAGAGCTATATTTACAAGCAACATTACATATAATAATATACTTCATTTCTTATTTCTATCTAGAATCATTTTTTTAAAAAATTAGATTTATATTAATAATATCTTCAGGATTTATATTATCCAAGCGTAGATCTTTATTACTATCATTATAGTACAACAGTACATCCAAATCCATATTAATAATTGTACCAGAATTATAGATACTCATTTGGAAATCTTTCATTTTTAATCCATCGAATAATTTATCTGGGAAAAATTTTAAATCATATACTAAGCTTGGATTAGAATTAATATTTGTCAGTTCTGTTTCAGATAATTGTCTGTATCCTAAAACTTTATCATAATAGAGTTCATAGTTTAACTGTTTTTCAATAGACATTGTCTCTTTGTTTACAACTCAAAAAATCACTCATTTTGAGGAATCAATATTTTCCATGAGCATTATATCACTTTGACTCCCTGTTGCTGTGGTAGCAAGTAGATTTTGATCAATGTACCCTCCTCTTGCGTATTTATTAAAAATATCTTTGAAACTAAAGATGTCTTCGTAAATTTCAGTTTTTTTATTTGAACTTATAACAGTTTCTATACTATCAGCTACAAATGTTAATACTATAAGCATTACTATTGTAGAAATAGTTATCGAAATAACTAATTCTACCAATGTCAAAGCTTTTTTTGATATGAAAGATTTCACTATTAAAAAAAATTAAATATAATATAAAAAATCAATTTTATTATACTAAATTTGAATATTTTGCAAATGAAACCACAAAAGAAGGCAGAAAGTTTAGCAGCTGTAATTATATCAGTTTTTATTTTATCAATAGCTTTGCTATGAATCATGAATATTGTATCGTTTAGTAAAGACACAGCTATTGATTATGAAACAGAGATGTTCAAACATATTATTAAATCAAACTCAGAATCCCTTATAAAAGCATTTGATTATGATAACTTAGAAAATCAGGAGCTTTTTTATATCTATAAAGATACTGAAAATAAGCAATATAGAATAATGACTGGATCAACGAATAGTTGAAGTAAATATGTTGATAAATTATGAAACCGTATTAATGATTTAGACGAAGGGATTTGAAAAACATATAAGCGTGAATTTATTCATAAATCGGATATTCTAAAACATAGAATTGATCCTCCTGAAATTCCAAATATAATTTATAATTATGATGCTCAAAATATTGATTTGGACCAAAACTCTACGTTAAATGATGGAGATGCAATAACTATATGGAAAGACTCAGCAAATAATCATGATGCAATATGATCTTGAATATGAAACTCTCCTATCTTATATATTAATGAAATTAACTGACACCCTTGAGTAAAATTTGATGGATTAAACGATTTTTTAAGAATTGAAAAAAATGCAGAAATAAATAATGATGATGTTTGTGATACAAACTTACTATTCAATCAAAAATCATTCACTATGGTTATTAAAACATCAGATGATGTGACAAGTGAACAAGCAATTTATGAACAATGATGAGTAGCAACAGGATATAATTTTATGATTCGTAACTGAGATTTATATGCTTGAGTTCATAATGTAACTAAAAGTGGTACAAATTATTCTTGTTATCAAGATAGAACACAAGACCGGGATGACTGGCATAAAGCTAAATCAATTAGTTTAGGAGAAGCCCTCCCAAATACAGTATACTATGTAACTGTAGTACAAGATTCTAATAATTTTGATATTAATGGGAATCCTATAGATAGCTTAAATAAATTACAAATATTTTTAAATTGAGAACTTGTCATTGAAACAGATCATGTTGATCCTCAGCCAGAACATGATATTTGAGGTTTATGAGCAGTTTATTCAAATAATGTAGAACCTTGGAAAACATGATCGAGTTATTCTGATGGGAGAGAACATAATGTAATTAACTGTAGTGAATGTAATTATTTTAAATGAACTATTTGAGAATTTATTTCTTGGAATCACGCTTTAACAAAGGCAGAAGTAAGAGGAATACATAATTATTTATTAGAAAAATGGCTCCATTGAAAACAAAATGTTAATTATTCAATAATTGATATTAATATAAGTAAATATAATTCTAACTAATAATAAATCAGAATGAACATAAATAAAAAAGCATTTACATTTGTAGAACTAATAGTTTCTACAGTAATCATTATCGTACTTACTAGTATTTGATTTGTTTCATATGTAGATTTTATTTGAGATTCAAGAGATGCTCAAAGAAAATCAGACTTATCTAAAGTATCTTCTTCATTAAAAATTTATAAACAAAAAAGAGGTTATTATTCTCCTCCAGGAGATTCTTTCTACATATTAAATCAATGAAAGCAAGTATCTCAACAATGAAAATTGAATAAAAAAGTATTTTTAAATACACTAGATAAGCTTCCTTCTGATCCAAAATCAGGAACTTATTATTCTTATGCTGTAACAAATAATAAACAAGAATTTCAACTTGCTGCAACACTAGAAAATTGAGAAACTGAGATACCTTTATTAGAATGAAATTATAAAACTATTTCAAAAAACATACTCCCTACTCTGTTGTTAGCAGTAGACTCTAGTGAAGATATAGAAATACATGACTGAGTATGAACATGAACAATCAATAGAAATAAATTTATATTTAATGATGTAGAATATAACTTACCATACACTATTGAAAGTCCTTATCTTTCATATAATGAATGAACTGATTTTGCTACAAATTTGGCAAAAGCAGAAGATTTAAATAGTTTTTGGCAAAATAATGATTATAGAAATTGTATAGAAATCCTAGAAGCTGGAAAGTCTATATCTGATAACTGAGTATTAGAAGAATACCAAATACTTTCAGATACTGGAGCATTAACTAATACATGATGTACTTTCTTAACTCAATAAAAAAAACAGATTTAAAATCTGTTTTTTTATTTTTGAATAATTTTTATAGCTTCTTCTAAAGAAATATTTGTTTGTTCTTCAGTAATTGTATTTTTCAGTTGAACTATATCTTGAGAAATTTCATTTTCACCTGCAATTAAAACAAATTTAATTCCTTTATTGTATGCATATTTCATTTGTTTTTGAACTTTAGCACTATCTAAATAATATTCTGTATTAATATTATTATTTCTGAGTATTTTTACAGTATTTAAATTCTCTACTTGAGTATCTTCTCACATATTTAAAACAAGTACTTTAGAAACCGTTTTTTCTTTTAATTCGATGAGTTTTAATTCTCTTAAAACTGCAAGAAGCCTAGATAAACCTATACTTCCCCCCACACCTGGGAAATTATTTTTTGTGAAATTACTTGCAAGATTTTCATATCTTCATCCTGAACTCACTGATCACATTTTTTCAGCACCTTTTATAAAAGTTTCATAAACAGTTCCAGTATAATAGTTTAGACCTCTTGATATTGTAGGGTTAATTTTTATATAATCCTCTTTTACTCCTAAGGTTAATAGGTTATTGTATACATATCTAAGCTCTTCTAATCCTTCTTGTAATAATTCATTTTTGTTTTCTGAAAAATATTCTAATATTTCTCATGAGTTTTTTTCAGTACTCAGAGTAATATATTCAACTATTTTATCTTTTTGTCCTTCAGTGACTCAAATATCTGCTAACATGACTGCAAATTTATCTCTTCTAACTTTGTCTTTTTTATCTATCACTCAGATAGTTCAAACTATATCTGTTATATCTAAACTTTCTAGAAATCAAGATAAGAATTTTTTATTATTTATATTGATTTCAAATGCTCCAAAATCAAGTTCTAATAACGAATTATAAATAGTAGAAAGAACTTCTACATCAGCAAATATTGGTAATTTCCCGTTTCAAACTATATCAACATCAGCTTGATAAAACTCTCTATATCTTCCCTTTTGAGGCCTTTCTCATCTATATACTCTTGCTATATGTTGTCTCTTAAATGGAAAAGATAATACTCCTTCATATTGAGCAACATAACGAGCAAATGGTACTGTGAGGTCAAATCTAAGACCAAGTTTAGCTTCAGATGATTCTTCCCCATTGAGTCTATATATTCAATATATTTCATTATCATCTGCTCATTTTGCAGTAAGTGAATCAACCCTTTCAACTACTGGAGTATCAAGAGGTGTAAATCATGAAAGATTATAATTTTTTTTAATTATTTCTTTAAATTTTTCTTCTAAAATTTGTTCTTCAGGCATATTTTCATAGTAGCCTGATATTGGTAATGGTTTAACTATCATTTTGATTTTATTAATTTTATTATTTTCTACATTATAGAATAATGTATTTTTTTTACAATTTATATTTATATATTTCAGCAACAGTGCAAAATTAACGCATAAAAGTAATTTTTATAAATATTTTTCTTTTTATATGTCATGTTTAAATTTATGATAAAAATAAAAAACTGCTCTCCTTACGTATAACAGTTTTTATATAGATATAATTCAGCCAAAAAAGCTAGAAACTGTTATGTTCAGAATCTATGATGATGTAAAGATTTTTGATAATTATTTCACATATCTATAATATTTATTTATTAATTCATATAATTTATACTTTTTTATGAAAATTAGTCAATGTATTGTCTGAATATTTAAATTAAAATAATGTGAATTATCCCTATAAATAAGTAATATAATAAAATATATAATAAAATAATAAGTTTATTTGACAATTATTTGATTTAATTTTTAAAAACATATA
This sequence comes from Candidatus Altimarinota bacterium, assembly GCA_034111025.1. Classification (GTDB taxonomy): domain Bacteria; phylum Patescibacteriota; class Gracilibacteria; order BD1-5; family UBA6164; genus CAJXJP01. The sequence continues at coordinate 6,427 of JAWUYB010000027.1, forward strand.
TAATATATGTATACAACAAATAAATTAATTGTAAAACAAAAATAAAAACATGGAAAAAACTAAAAAAATAAATCTTTCTGCGATAATGAAAAAACCGCTTGAAAACGAATTTAATCTCACAAATGAACAGTGAGAACATATTGAAAGCACTACACATCCTACAATTAAAGCTTGAGTTACGATTAATATCAGTTCTATTAAATCTGATAAAATTGTGGAAGAAGTGATAATAGAGGAAGTTGAAGAAGTTATAAAAGATGAAAAAACTCTTTTTTATGAATCTCTTACATCTAGAGTCCTTCCTATAAAAAAAAGAAAAATTCAAGAAAAGAAAAAGAAAATAGATTTAAAAAGTACAAAAAAATCAGATAAGAATGATGATGAAAAAGAAGATAAAGAAAATAATTGCAAAACGATAATAGATAAAGATTGAGAAGAAAAAGAAGTTTGTGATATTAACCTATGAGTTAATTCAAAAAAAGTAGATAATGATCTCTTTCTAAATTACCAATCAGATTATAAGAAAAAAGAATCTATAGTAATAGATACAATACATAAATTGAAAAAACTTGCAGATATAAAAAAACTTACAAAAACGAATAAAGTATTTGTAGTTTCCATTATTATGGTAACAGTTCTATGATTATCATTTCTTTTCTATATTGATCCCGAAACACATTCATTAGAAAATTATAAAACAAGTATATTAACTATAGCTTGAAAAGAAGTAACTCAAGACGAATTAAATAATCATCAAATTGAGATAACAAATGATATAATTTGGCAATTAAATCAAAATAATTTATGATGATATCAATTAGATTTTGAAATACTAACAAATAATAATTGAGAAGCTATATATAAGTTTGATTGAACAGAGTATAATTCTAAAGATTCCCTTGATATTGGTATAAGGGAAAGACTAAAAAAATTAAAAAAATTCAAAATAAAAAATTATTTGAGAACAAAAAAAGAAATTTCTAACTAAAAGAAATTTCTTTTTTATATTAAAAAAAATATTTAAAAAGTGTCAATAGATTATATTTAACAAGATTTTAAATACATGATATTATAATAGAGAATAAAAATTTAAAACAAAAAATTATGGCAAATAAAGCAGAATTAGATGCATTAAAAATGACTCGAGATGTTTGAGATATCGTTGAGTATGTATGAAATACATTTAAAGAGGCTATTGATCAAGAAGCTTCTGATATCCATATTGAGCCAAATGAACATTTTTTAATGATTCGTTTCCGTAAAGATGGTGATTTTATACTATTTGATAAAATAGATAGAGAAAATATTTCTGCTGTGGTAACGAGACTCAAAGTACTATCAAAGATTAAAATTGATGAAAATAAAAAACCTCAGGATTGAAAAATTGTATATTATTATGAAAAAGAAGATAAGAATATTGATATCCGTCTCTCTACCCTTCCTACAACTTATGGTGAAAAGGTAGTAATGCGTATCTTGAAACAAGATGATAATTTAACTAATATTGAAGCTTTATGACTTATAGATGTGAATCTTGAAAAAGTAAGAGAAGCACTGACGAGTAAATATGGGATTATGTTGGTAGCTGGACCTACTGGTTCTGGAAAATCAACTACTTTATTTGGTATTTTAAAGAATTTTAATCCATTAGATTTAAATATATCTACTCTAGAAGATCCAATCGAGTATGATATTGAATTTGTAAATCAATCACAAGTGCAACCAAGTATTTGATATACATTTTCTTCCGGATTAAGATCATTAGTAAGACAAGATCCAGATATTATCATGGTTGGGGAAATAAGAGATAAGGAAACGGCAACACTAGCTGTAGAAGCTGCACTTACTGGTCATTTGGTATTATCAACAATCCATACCAATTCAGCAGCAGGTACAGTACAAAGACTTATAAATATGGGTGTAGAACCATTTCTACTTGCATCAGCAATGAAAATGGTAATCTCTCAAAGACTTTCCAAACGAATATGCCAAAATTGTAAAGAAGTTTTTCCTATTAAAGAAACTCAAATACCAAAACTAAAAGAACATTTATCACCAATATTAGATGAAAAAATAGAAAATTTAACATTTTATAAATGAGTTGGTTGTGATAAATGTAAAGGTTCTGGTTATAAATGAAGATTATGAATACATGAAGTATTAATATGTTGAGATTATTTAGAACCTTTGATATTAGAAAAAGCTTCTGCTAATTTAATGGCTGAATCAGCTATTAAAGAATGAATGGTTACGATTGTTCAAGATGGTTTATTAAAAGCACTGTTATGAGAAACAACTGTTGAAGAAGCATTAAAGCTCATTTAACTATAATTATAATAAATATAAAATATGTTTGGTTTTAAAAAGAAAACACAAGTGGATGAAACAAAAATTCAAAGTTATAAAGATGCAGTAGAAGCTGTAGAAATCTTTATGCAAATTTATGAGTGGGAAAAATCTAGAAATGCTCTCTTTGAAATTAAATCAAAAGAAAAATCATCATTAGATGAACTTATTCAGAAAATTGATTCTGAAGATAATATTCAAGCTCAGCAACAAAAAGTAAAGTTAATGAGTAATTATAAAAATAAAGAAAAACAACTTGCAAAGTTAGAAACTGAATTAGATAGTAAAGAAAAAAAATATAAAAATGCTTCTGAAAAAGAAAAATTTAAAGTACGTTTTCAGAAGATTAAAAATGAAATTGAAAACCTTATATCAAACAAGAGAGCTATTGATGCAATGGGTTTACTACAAAAATTTCTTGAAGAAAATACTGAAAATTCTGTCGTAATTAAATTTTTTAATAAAGAGAAAAAAAATTTACATCAACATATTGAAAAACAAAAAAGTATCGAAGAAAAAAAATTCAAAGATAATGCAAAAATGCAAGCTATGAAATTAATATGAAATATTGTGAATTTAGAACCTGAAAAAGAAGATAATAAAGAGAAAAAACTTTCATGATTTGCAAAATTTAAAGCAAAAATGAATTTTTATAAAAGAATAAAAAATAAAGCCAGAAATAAAAAATTATTAGATGAAATTAATATTCTTATAGATGCAAATTCTCAAGTAAAAAAAGATCTTGCAAAAGAAAAATTAGAAAATATACATAAAGGTTTAATTAAAGAAATATCAAATAAAAATATCATATGATATGACTTATATGGTAAAATTTTATGAAGTGATAAAATTTCATGAGATACCTTTGGATTTCATGAAGGAACAACAAAATATAATTTTTTCTTATGAGATGCAACTGGTCACGGTATTAGAGCTGGTTTTATAGTTACTTTATTGAGTAGATTATTCAATGAACATTTAAGTAAACCAATCGATGAGCTAGCCATGGAAATAAATAATGGTTTAAAACAAGATTTAAAAAATAGAAATTTCATTACATGAGTATTTTTTGAAATTTTAAAAAGTAAAGTTGATACATTAAGATTTGTCTGAATGTGACATGAACCTATGTTAGTTTATCGTGAAAATACTAAAATAGTAGAATCTATTATACCTGGTTGATTAGCAGGTTGAATAAGACTTATCAAAGAAAAAACAGATGTAAAGATTAAAGATATTGAAATGAAATCAAATGATATCATTTTGATCTATAGTGATGGTATTATTGAAAATAAGAATTCTGATTGAGTTTTTTATTGATTAGGAAGATTAAAAATTGCTTTTGAAAAAATATTATCAGTAGAACAAGATACTACAAAAATATACGAATATCTTGTTAATGATGTACAATTATTTAAATGATGAAGTGCTTTTGAGGATGATGCTAGTGTTTTGATTATAAAAAGAGATACTGAAAAAGATATTATTACTGAAAATTCAGATTATATTCAAGATATTACTTTAAAAAAAGGTCTGAATAAAAAACAAGTAAAAAAGTTTGGATGAAAAACTAAAGATGAGATAGAAGTAGAATTAAAAAAGATAAAGAAAGATAAAGATACAGAAAGGATCTTAAAAATTTTAGAAAACCTCTATTATACATGAGAGATATTACTATTAAAACAAGAAGCTATTAAATATATTAAACAATGATATATTCATAAAAAAATTAATCTCTATCTAAAAAAAGCAATTGATAATGAAACCAAATATAAAGTAGACCAAAAAAATCAAAAAATGAGTAGTAAATATATAGTACTTACAGAGCTTTATAAAAAATGAGATCACCAAACAGTTATTAATGAAATTGAGGAAATAATTTCACAAGACGGAAATATTTAATAAATACACTCTATGTTTTGAAAAACATTTTATGATAAGTATGGGAATTTTGAAAATGAAAAATTCATCTTACTTCTCGAAAAAACAAAAAAGGCTCAAGAGATGAGTAAATATAAAAAAACAAGCAATATGAATCAAGATATTGCTCTATTTAATAGTGTGAGTAAAAAAGAATTATGGCAGTTTATTAATAAACTTTCAATTTTTGTAAACTCAGGTATTGATATTAAAGGTGCATTATGAATCATGGCTAAGCAAGTAAAAAACCCATTTTTACAAAAAATTGTTTTAGAAATGAAAGACAATATTGATCACGGTATATGAATCAGTGAAACTATGACACAATATCCTAAAGTATTTGATACATTAACAGTTGCATTAGTTTCAGTATGAGAAAAAACAGGTCAATTATGAAAAATTTTAGCAGAACTAGATTTCAATTTACTAGAAAGTATAGAATTAAAAGGAAAAGTAAAAGGTGCAATGATGTATCCTATGATACTTTTGGGTTTAACAATTTGTATGGTGATATTTATGATGATATTTATTGTACCAAGAATTACTGAAAGTTTTACCAAAGCTGGTGCTGACTTGCCTGCATTAACACAAATGGTGGTTAATGTTTCTAATTTTTTAGTATGACAATGGTATATACTCATTGCTTATTTTGTATGAACTTATATTTTATTAAAACTTATAAATTCTTCATATTTTTGAAAAATGCTGTTTGCAAGTTTTTTTATAAAAATGCCAATTTTTTGATATGTAGTAAGGCAATCAAATATAGTATTTTTTATTAAATCCTTTACTATATTATTAGACTCTTGAGTTTTACTACTAGAATCTCTTAAAACATCGAGTCAAGTAGTATCAAACTTGGCATATAAAAAAGAATTAATTAGAATTAAAAATGAAGTTGAAATTTGATTAACAATTTCAAAATCTCTTTGATTAAATCTTGATTATGAAGCAAGTGTCTATATGAATCCTTTCTTTCCTGAAGAATTTGCATATGTTGTAAGTACAGGTGAGGAAACTTGAACTTTATCAGTATCATTACAAAAAATCTGAGCTAATTATAATGGTGATTTAAAAAGATATATTTGAAATATGTCTAGTATGATGGAACCAGTTATTATTGTGATAGTTGGTGCTTTAGTAGGAACAATTGTAGTTGCAATTATGATGCCATTCTTCCAAATGGGTGATGTAGCTAAAAATCTATAAAAAAAAATAAAGTTCAAAAAACTTTATTTTTTTATTTTTTTATTTAGTATAAAGGAAAAGAAGCTTATTGACTTATGTGAAAAGTAATTATATCTTATTAACTAAATCATTAATAGACATATTGTCTATTATAAATAATTGCTTTTCTCTTCGAAATAAGATAGAATTGGAATGTCTTAAAAACAAGACACTAATTTTCAAAATTTACTTTTGTATTTTATTTTTTAAACAGATATAATTCTATGAAAAATACAAATAAAGCATTTACACTAGTGGAACTAATTGTAGTTATCACTATACTTGCTGTTCTAGCTACTGTTGCATTTATATCTTTTAGTGGTCAAACACAAGAAGCGAAAAAATCTAAAGTTGTTTCTGATTTAGCTAACTTATCTAAATCTATTGAATTAACTGATACAGGGATTAAAAATATTATTTCTGGAGCTTCATCAACTAATGAAGTTACTGGTACTGCAAATGGTGATACTATAGATGCAACTACTTATGGTGTTGGTTGAGTTGACTTTACAGTTGTGAATCAAAATCCTTCTGAATTTGTTGATGCTGAGGGTAATGCTTATATGTTTGCATACTTTGCATCAGGTTCATTTAATAAATACCAAGTTGTTGGTCAAGTAAAAAACGGTGCTGGTGATAATGTATCATTATTAAAAGGGAGTTACTTCCAAGTTGGTAATACTGATGCTCTTGGTCTAGTTTCTGTTAATAGTACTAGTACTACTGGTCTAACTAATGAAGAAGAAATTGGTCAAACTTCAATTTACTAATAAATATTAGTTAAAAAAAGACTCTTCTTTCGAGAAGGTCTTTTTTTTGTCTTATATTTTTAATAAAAAAATATTTAGCATAATTTCTGTATATCTTTATTTATCTTTCTAAACTATCTTTTATAAGCTTAGGATTGTTAGCATACTTTAAACCTTCTTCTAGAGTAATTGTACCCGATTGAATAAGATTAACAATATCTGTTTCAAGTAATTGCATTCATTCTCTCATCCCTATTTGGATAACAGATGGTATTTGATGGAGATCATTTTCTCTAATTAAATTAGCTACCGCTTGATTTTTATATAATATTTCTTTTGCTAATTTTACTCATGTACCATCACTCGTTTTTAATAATCTTTGTGAAAATACTGCCACTAAAGAATCCGCTAATTGAAGTCTTATTTGATTTTTATCAGCAGCTTCAAAACTATCTAATATTCTTGTAATTGTTTGATAAGCACTACGTGTATGTAGTGTTGAAAAAACTAAATGCCCTGTTTCAGCGAGTCTAAGAGCCATTTCCATTTCAGATTTTGATCTCATTTCCCCAAATAGTATCACTTGAGGATTTTGTCTCATAGCACCAATTAATGCAGTTTCATAATCTGGAATATCTCTCCCTATTTCTTTATGTTCAATAATTGACATTTTATGAGAATGTACATATTCAATTGGATCTTCTATAGTAATAATATGTCTATTATAATTTTCATTTATATAATCAATCATAGCAGCAAGAGTTGTTGTTTTACCAGATCCAGTTGGCCCAGTAACTAATATAAGTCATTGTCCTAATTTGGTAACATCTTTGTAAATATCCGTTAAACCTAAATTTTCAGCGTTTGGAATATCAACCGTTAAAAGTCTTAATACAGTCATATAATTTCACATTTGAAAAGATATATTAACTCTGAATCTTCTTCTTCAAAAGCTAAAAGAAAAATCATAATTTTGATCCCTATTTAGTATTTCTAATTCTTCAAGAGTAATTAATGAATGTGCAAAATCTTTTGAAGATTCCGAAGTAAATTTTTCTACTCCATCATCTAAACGAACAATATCTCCTCCAATTTTAATCGCTGGGTAAGTTCATACAGTAATATACATATCACTCCCTTCATTATCAATCATAACTTGTAATAATTGATCTTTAAAAATATTATCCTCGATTATTAACTTGCTCATCTAAACGGTATTAATATATAATTACTATCATTGTATCATATAAAGATTTAAGGAACAAAAAAACTAGAGATTATTTAGCTTTTTTATTTTTGGATTTTTTTTCATAAATATTCCTGCATTTACAAGTAATGTTAATGCAACTAATACCCATGTTTCAGAACCAGTATCTGGTGTTTTAGCAGCATTTAGAGCTATATTTTCTAGTTCTAAAACTTCTTTACCTTCATCATCGATTAATACAGCTTCTTTTTTTATAACTTCAACAGTATCTGTTGTTTCAAAGTCATATAATTCTTCATTAAAAGATATATTTTTAAATGCTCCGTCTTCTAATGATAATATCATTAACATATATTGACTATGAGACATAATAGCTTTTTTTAGATGTAATTTTAATTCTTGTGGTCCAGTATATGAAATTGTATCTACAAATATTTCACTAAATACTTTAAATTCAAAATCTGAATCATCTACAAGATTTTTGAAATATACTTCTAAAGTTCTTTTATCAACAGTAACAATTTTAACTATCCCTTGATCTTTAGGTTGATACATATTTGGAATTTCAACATCAAGAAAAGATTCTTCTGTTCTAAAATCGATATTTCAATTTGCACCGAATATAGTTAATAGATTATAATTGGTTAACATTTGTAGGTCTTCTTCTAGAGTTAAGATCACTTTATTATGATCATTAATATCTCTTGTAGCAAAACTAACTAAAATATCTTTTAATACTTTTACATCACCTGTAATAGCTTCTGATAAAGTAACATCACTCGATAATGATAGTTGTATTTCATGACTATTCATAACTTCAATATTTTCAAGAGTAGCTGCATGCGTAGTATTTGTAATAATACTTGTAATAAATAGTAGGAAAATAATTTTTAAAAGTTTCATAACTGAAATTTTTAGATAAATAAATATATATATCTATTACATCACATAAAAATCTCTGTGTCAAAAAAAAAGTATAATATTTTATCATTTTGTAATAAGTTCCTTTTGTTTATAATAACTTCAATTATTTTTTTATATTCATATATGGATTATATTCTATTAATCATAGGTTTTCTTTTATTAATCAAATGATCAGATTTACTTGTAGATTGAGCTAGTTCTATAGCGAAAAAATTTGGTATTTCTTCATTAGTTATTGGTTTAACAATTGTAGCATTTTGATCAAGTTCACCTGAATTGGTCATTAATTTAATTTCTTGATTTCAAGGGAAGACTGATTTAGCTGTTTCAAATATTCTAGGAAGTAATATTTCTAATATCTTATTAATTCTTTGAATTACCGCTTTAATTTGTCCAATAACTTTACCTCAATCAACGGTAAAGAAAGAAATTCCTTATTTAATATTTGTAGCAGCTATATTAATACTTCTTATATATGATGGAAATATTAATACCTTTGATGCAAGTATATTATCAATATTATTTTCCTGATTTTTATTCTATACATTCAAAATTGCTAAAAATTGAAATAATGAAGAAGAAAAAAAAATCGATCTTATGTCGAATAAAAAAGCTACTATTTATATAATACTTGGTTTTATCTGACTCATAGGTTGATGAAATATGATTGTGGATAGTGCTGTTTCAATTGCTTCAAATTTTGGTTTACCAGAAGCCTTTATTTGAGTTACTATCGTTGCTATTGGGACATCTTTACCTGAACTTGCTGTGAGTCTCATAGCTGCGTTTAAAAAGCAAACTGATATAGCTGTAGGTGCAGTGGTAGGTTCTAATATATTTAATACATTATGGATATTAGGTGCAACTTGATTAATAACTACCCTTCCTGCATATGAATGAATACATATAGATTTATGAGTAAATCTTATAGCAAGTATATTAATATTTGTTTTCGCTTTCACATTTAAAAAACATTTACTAGAAAGAAGAGAAGGTTTTATATTACTTATTGCATACTTGAGTTATATAGGATATCTCATTTCAACAGTAATAACTACATAAAAAAACAGATGAATTATCATCTATTTTTTTTGTTCTAAGTATGTTTCTAATATTAAAGCAGCAGCTATATCATCTCTTTTAGAATAATCTCCCATCTCAAGAGATATTTCATCTGCAGCAAAACTTGTAAATCTTTCATCACAACCTTCGATAGATATATGTGGAAATTGTTCTGATAAATACTTCATGTATTCTTTTGTTTTTTCTAGTTGTTTATTTTTTTTTCCATATAAGTCATATGGAAGTCCTATAACAATAATTCTAATTTTATATTCAGAAACATATTTTTTTAATGTTTGCATCAGCTTTGGTCTGAGTACAATTTCTTTTGGGAAAACTATTCATGTTTGTTCGATAGCAATTCAGCAACGTTTATCTCATAGATCAATTGATAAATACATTAATTTTCTGGGTTAATAACTACTTTAATTTTTGCGCTAGCATCTTTTCAAAGTTTGATATAAACTGTAGTCTCTCAGAGTTGTTTTATATGACCATTTGGTAAAGAAATATGTTTTTTAGTAAGAGCTATTCTACATTCAGATTTGATTGCTTTAATAATATCTTTTTCACCAATTGCTCAAAAAACTTTATCATTCACTCATGTTTTGAGTGTAAAATTAAAAACTTTTGAATCTAGTAAATCCGTGATATTATGTTTATTTTCTAATAATTCTCTTCTATGAAAATCTTCTTTTTTAAGAGTATCTTTGAATTTTTTTTCAACTTCAGGAGTTAATTCAATTGCATATTTTTTTGGAAATAACATATTTATTGCATATCCGGGTTTCACTTCTTTTACTTCACCTTTTTTTGCTACATGTAATACATTTTCTAAAAATAATACTTTCATATGATTTTATATTAAAGACTAATTTACTTAAGTATACATTATTAATAAAAAATAAAAAATAAAAAAACTGAAATATTTCAGTTTTTTTATTTTTCTATGTTATTTTGATTCTTCAATATCTTCAATAGATATTTTATATCAAGTTAAACTTGCAGCTAGATGAACATTAAGTCCATTTTTACCAACAGCTCTTGCTCTTTCTGAAGCATTAATATAAGCTTTGGCATACATTTCATCTTCATTAATTTCAACTCTAATTACTTCTGCAGGAGAAAGTGATTTTTTAATGATTTCACCCATATCTTCTGAATTTGGGATAATATCGATTTTTTCACCTCCTATTTCTTCCATTACTGATTTAACTCTCATACCTTTTTGTCCAATAAGTGTACCTACGGCATCAATTTCTTCAAATGTAGAAGATACTAACATTTTAGTTTTTATACCAGCTTGTCTTACTACTTTATCTATTGTAATTATTCCTTCTCAAATTTCAGGAACAAATTCTGCAAATACTGCAGGAACCATTTCAGCCCTTTTTCTTGATAACACTACTTTTGGAGCACCAGTTTCAGTTTTAGCAACTTCAGCAACATATACAAAAAGCCTTGTCCCAGCTAAATAATTATCTCTAGGTACTTGTTCAGATTTTGGTAAAACTACTTGATTTCCATTATAATCAAACAATACTTTCCCACTTTCAACTATATCAATTTTCATAGAAATAACTTCACCTTCTTTTCCATCAAATAATTCATATATTTTTTCTTTTTCAGTATCACCTATTTTTTGAATAATTACTTGTCTTGCTGCTTGAGAAGCAATTCTACCAAATGATTCTGCATTATCTTCTCACATTACTTCATCAGTAACATCAAGTTCAATTTTATCACCTTCTGAAAAATTTTCAGCATCATCTCCTAGTTCTTCAAAACTAATTTCAAGAGCTGGATTTGTAACTTCTTTTACTACAATTTTTTCAATTGAAATTTCAATTTCATATGCTTCAAAATCTAATTTTACAATTACTTCTTCATCTTTTGCTCAGAAATCTTTTTTATATGCAGTTCTAATAGCTGCTTCAATAATTTCAATTAATTTTTCTTTTGGAATTTTTTTTTCAGCTGAGATAATCGATACAGCTTGTTCTATTTGTTTTAAGTCTAACATTTTTTATTTTTTTATTTTTTAAAAACAAAACGAGAACTTGTGGAACAAATTCTCGTTTTTTTCAAACGTACAAGCAAATAATATGATTTTTTTCTTATTTTGCAAATATTTTTTAAATGAATTACATTTTTTTTCTTAAAAATGTTGGAATGTCTAAATCTTCCCCAGAGTGAGTTGTACCTGAATTTGTATTAGCAGCAGGAATAACTCTAGAATCATTTACTGATCTTCTACCAAATGGACTCATACTTGGAGTATCAATTGTTCTTTTTTGTTCTTGAAAGGTTGCATTTGAGACTTCATCAAATCAGGTTGCACAAACAGTAATTTTTAGTTCACCATTGTATTCTTCATTAATAGTAGCACCAAAGATAATATTTGCATCAGGATCAACAGATTCAGTAATTATTTTTGCAGCTTCATCAACTTCAAACATTGATAAATCTGTACCTCCTGTAATATTGAATAATAATCCTTTAGCTCCAGCGATAGATAATTCTAAAAGTGGTGAATCAATAGCAGCTCTTGCAGCCTCTACAGCTCTATTTTCCCCTGAACCATATCCAATACCCATAAGAGCAGATCAAGCATTTCTCATAACTGATCTAACATCAGCGAAATCTACATTAATCATACCTGGTTGAGTAATTAAATCTGAAATACCTTGTACCCCTTGATTTAATACTTCATCTACAATAGAGAAAGCATCTAATAATGGAGTTTTTTTATCGATAATAGATAAGATTTTATCATTTGGAATAGTTATAAGTGTATCAACTTTTTCTTTTAATTGTTCATAACCATCGATAGATTTTCCTAATCTATTTTGACCTTCAAACCCAAATGGTTTTGTAACTACACCAACAGTAAGAGCACCTACCTCTTTAGCAATTTCTGCAACTACAGGAGCAGCACCCGTACCAGTACCTCAACCTAATCCACAAGTAATGAAGACCATATCAGCACCTTCTAGAGCTATTTTAATATCTTCTCTTGATTCTTCAGCTGATTTTTTACCAACTTCTGGATCTGAACCTGCACCTAAACCACCGGTAATAATTTTACCAATATTGATTTTAGTAGGAGCAAGTGAACTAAATAATGCTTGAGCATCTGTATTAATTGAAATAAATTCAACTCCAGCTAACCCTCATTCAATCATTCTGTTTACTGCATTATTTCAACCTCAACCAACTCAAACAACTTTGATTTTTGCGACTGGTGAAATTGAAGAAGCTATATTTACTTCTTCAGGACCAGTAGATTCAACATGTGCAGAACCAGATAATAAGCTTTTTAGTTTATCTTCTCTCATTGACATAATAATTGGAATTAATTAAATATAAAATTATGGTAATAGTTTTTTAAATGTATTTATAATTGATTCAAAGAATCCTCATATGTTTACAGAAAACATTTTTCATGATATTGAATACTTATTCGAAAGAATCATTGTACCAATAACACTTGCAAATACTGGATCTGATATTAATGAATCGTTGAAATCATCTTGCGATACAGGTAATCATATAAATACAGGTAATTTTAATGATTTTTTTCAAAGATCTACAAAACCTTTAATCTTTGTTCATCCTCATACACATATAGCTCATTCTGGTAACATTCAGTCCTTTCAAATTTTTTTAAGTTCTTCACGAATGAAATAAAATATTTCATCATAACGAGCAGTAACGATTTTTGATAAGTATTCTAATGAAACAACTGATTCTTCATGTTGATCATATATTGATAATACTATTTCTTTATCAGAAAAACCATCTTTATTTTCTAAATCTAATTCTGCGTAATCTAATTTTAATTTTTCAGCAACGGTAGTTGAAGTCCTTAATCCTAGTGCAATATCATTGGTAACATTATCTCAACCAATTGATATAATTCATGAATATTTTAAACTTCATTCTTCATAAACTGATACTCAAGTTGTAGCAGCTCAGATATCAATACATACAACTCACAGTTCTTTTTGTCTTTTAGATAAAACTGATTCTGGAGCGCTGAGAAGATTTGGATAAATATCATATATTTCAATTCCGATATCGCTTACCGCTTTTTTAATATTATTAAGAATATTAAAATTCATTGAAAAAATATTTGCTTCTACATCCATTTTTCTTGCGGTCATTCAAATTGGGTTTTTAACTCAAGGTTCTAGATCAACGATAAAATTTTCTGGTATTACCTTTAATATCTCTCTATTTGGTAAATCAACACCTCATTTAGCCATTTCTAATGCTCTATCTATATCTTCTTCAGCGATTTCTCATCATGATACAGCAACAATTCATTTATTTTTTATTACTTCATATGATGAAGAGTTAAATGAAATATACGCTCCTGCAGCTTCTTCTCAAGACATTTTTTCAGCTTCTTCTAAAGATTTATCCAAGTTATTCTTAAATTCTTCCATATCAAGGATATTTCCTTTTCTTATTGCATTTGAATCTGAAACTCAAACTCCAAGGATGTGAAAATCTTCTTGCGAGTCAGAATCAAAATATCAGATAATTGTTCTGATTTTTGAACTTCAAATATCTATAGTAGTTATTATGTTAGATACTCACATTATATATTATTCTCTTAAGTTATAATTATGTTCTATTTTTTTATACAGATTTTTTGTTTATAATAAGAGGTTTTTGCTTTTTTTACAAAACCCTTATACATAAGATTATATTGAGCAAATACCCTTTTACAAAGCAAAATTAACAACTCATGTTAAAAACAAAAAAAACAGGTCTATTTTTTGCAATAATTCAAAAAAAATGTTACCTTATATATAAGTTAATGCTCTAAAAAATTAAACACAAAATTATGAAAGCTTTTTATACGATTTTTCAGTTAATTATCATCTTAGTATTACTTTCTAATATTATGTTATTTTTCTTATTTTGAGAAGACGTACTTAATGTAGATAAAAAAATTATGTATATGATTCTTGCAAGTATTGTAGTTATAGAATTTTTAGTATTATCACATGCTATTAATAAATTCTTTTATCAACCTATTAAAGACCTTGAAACAACTATAAAACGTTTTTATCATGGTGAATATAAAAATAATAATATCCAATTTAAAGAATCTTGGAATCCTAACTTAAACTTTGTATTAAAGTTTTTCGGGCAAACCCTTAATACCCTAAAAAACATTAAAACCGAGTTCTTACATGGGAAAGAAATCAAGTCTGAAGTAGACTTAGCTGGTGAAATTCAAGGAAAAATGCTTACAAAGAAATTAACAAAAGTTCCAGACTTAGATATTATTGTTAAATCAAAATCAGCATGAGAAATTTGATGAGATTCTTATGATATTATTCAAGTTAATGATAATTATTATATTTATGTATGAGATGCTACATGACATGGTGTTGGTGCTTGATTTATTATGATTATGGTAAATGCTCTTATAAGTGGTTTTGCAAAGGTATTCAAAAATGGAAATACAATTTTATCAAAAACAAATGAAATTCTAAAACCAAGAGTAAAGGCTAATTTACTTATGAGTTTATTAATGGTCAGATGGGATCAACAAGAAAAAAGAATGTTTATGACATGAGCATGACATGAGTACTTGATGATATATAAACATCAAAAAAATAAATGTTATAAAATTAAATCTGGTTGAGTTGCCTTAGGTATGGTCAAAGACTGTAGTAAAATTCTGAAAGAACAAGAAATTCAATTTGAACCTAATGATATTATAGTTTTATATAGTGATGGTATAACCGAAGCTATTAATAAGTCTCAAAAAGATGGTACTGAAGAAATGTTTTGAGAACAAAGATTAATAAATGCGATTGAACAGTCTCCTAATATTCCGAATAAAAAATATAAATCTAGTAGATCTATATTTAATAATATTACGATAGAATTATCTCAATTTATGTGATATAAACATGTACAATTAGATGATGTAACATTAGCTACCATTCATTATAAATGAGTAGATTTCGATATAGCTCATGATTTTGATAGAGAGATAACTGGAGATTTTATAACAGAATGGAATTGGAATTAAAAGCACAAACAAAATTGTGCTTTTTTACTTAGAATTAATAATAATTAAAAGTACAGTGCAAAAACATATATTTTCTTTACAATTGGCTAGCTAATATTAAAATAATATAAATTATATTCTAATTAGATACTAGTGTCAAACCAAGAAAATTTAAAACATTTAGTGAGCATAAATATCTCTTGAGATGTTTATACATATATAGACACAAAGAAAAAATTTACTCTAAGTAAAATATCTAAGCAAGAATTAGCACAAGATGACAAACAACTACTAGAAACAGAAAAGGAATATAAAGAAGCGATGGCATATGTAAAAGATGCTATTTCACCTGCTTATATGAAAATTCTACCAAATAAATTACAAATCAATAATACTTTAGCAAGAACTTTCTTTGTATATGCATACCCGACATTTTTAGAATGAAATTGGTTATCACCTATTATTAATTGGGACATTAAATACGATATGAGTCTTTTTATATACCCTGTTGAATCAGCAGATATTCAAAAATTTCTAAAAAAGAGATTAACTCAACTTCATTCAGAAAGATCAATTAATGCTGAAAAAGGTTTAATAAATGACCCCGCTATTGAAGCTCAAATTCAAGATGTTGAAGAATTAAGGCATAAACTTACTAGATGAGAAGAAAAATATTTTCATTTTTCTTTATATATTACAATATATGCAGAAAATGATGATCAATTAAATAAAATTTGAAAAGATATAGAAACTATATTAGCATGAAGAAATGTCCTACAAAAACAAAGTTACTTAAGATCTGAACAAGGTTTTATTTCTACAGGACCTTTTTGTAAAGATGAACTTTGAGTATACAGAAATATTTCTACAGGTTGATTATCAACAACTTTTCCTTTTTCATCAAGTACATTAAGTCATGATGATGGTATATTATATGGTATAAATACACATAATAATTCATTAGTATTATATGATAGATTTAAGTCTGAAAATGCAAATATGACAGTTTTTGCCAAATCAGGTTCAGGTAAATCATTTGCTGTTAAATTAGAAATACTTAGATCCCTTATGATGGGTATCGATGTAATAGTTATTGATCCTGAAAATGAATATCAAGCATTAATTAATCAAGTTGGTTGAAGTTATTTAGATGTGAGTCTAAATTCAAATCAAAGAATTAATCCTTTTGACTTACCCCTTCCTTTAAAAGATCAAAAAGAAAAAGCTTGAGATTTATTAAGATCATGAGTTATTAATTTAATTGGATTAATGAATCTGATGTTATGAAAAATGACACCATTAGAAGAATCATTAATGGAAAAAGCTCTTATTACTACCTATAGTTTAAAGTGAATAACATTTGAAGATGATAGTATTCTAGGAAAAGAAATTCCAGTGATGAAGGATCTCCAAGATGTATTAGATACTATGGATTGAGCCACTACACTGGTAATGAGAATTGAAAAATATACTACTTGAATATTCTCATGAATATTCTCTCAACAAACAAATATTGATTTAGGTGAATGATTACAAGTCTTCTCTGTTAGAGATTTAGATGATATACTCAGACCTATTGCAATGTATGTTATATTAAATTACATGTGGAATAAGGTAAAGTCTAGTAACAAAAAAAGAATATTAGTTATTGATGAAGCTTGGAATGTAATGCAACATGAAGATTCAGCTAGATTTTTATTCTGATTAGTAAAAAGAGCAAGAAAATATAATCTTGGTATTACAACTATTACTCAAGATGTGGAAGATTTTATAAGTAGTCCATATGGGAAACCTATTGTGACCAATTCTTCTATTCAAATATTATTAAAACAATCTAGTGCATCTATAGATGTTCTACAAAATGTATATAAACTTACAGAACAGGAAAAATATATATTATTAAATGCTGCTGTTTGACAAGGGTTATTCTTTGCATGAACTGAGCATGTATGAATTCAAGTTGTTGCTTCTTTTTATGAAGAACAAGTTGTTACTACTGATCCAAATGCAAAATAATTTGAAGAATTAAAAAAAATCCCGACAGGGATTTTTTTTAATTACATGTTTGCATTTTTTTAGTTGAATATTTATATCAATCAAACTCAATTGGTTCAGATTCCCATCTTGATCATCCACTTACCGTGTATGTACAAGTCGATTCTCAACTATAATAAGTATTTGTTAATCAAATTAAACAAGATCAATTTTTTTCATTATTAGTTGTTCTTTTATTTCAACATCCATATGTATATGAAGAAGAAGATACTGATGACCAAGTTCCTGTAGGTGGAATAGCTATCCATGAAGCTGATTTAATTCTCATATTATAATGTTTTGGAGAATTTCATGGTAGAATTAATTTAAATCATGTTTTTGTTACATTTGAATAAGATATTCAAAGATCAAAAGTTTCAGATCTAGAATCATTAGATAAATAGAATCCTGCTGCAGATACTACAATTTTAGGAATTCAACTAAATGGTTTTTGAAAAACCACATTTACAGTTTTATTACTATTACTCGTATTATATTCCATACCAGCTTGTACTCACTCAGGCGTAATTGATGCAGCTGGTGAAAAACAACTAAATACCCCCCCTTTATATGTTAAACTTTCTCACTCTCAACATTCTGGTATATCAGATTTAGATACTTTTAAATCAAATGTATTGTTTAAATCAGTAGCATCTAAAATTTCTCAATTTGTAAATGTTGTAGCAGCAATTACTGCTCAAGTTATTAAAACGGATGTTAGAATAACTGAAAAAGTAAGTTTCCCTACTTTTTCAAAAAATTTATTTTTATCCATAATATATATTTATTATCGTTATTTAAAAAGTATCTCTTTTTTTAGTCTTTCGCAAAATATGAAGGACTTGTTGACCATCTATTATCTCTTTCAATAATTATAGGGGCTCTGACATGCTCAGTTTTAGCCGTTCTTAATCAACTAGTTCAATACGCTATTCAAGTTAAATCATATATTAGACCTCATGATGATTTTGAACTCGTTCTTGAACTAGGGAAACTTAAATCTAAACTAGAATCATATGGAACCATACCAGAAACTCAACCAAAATTACTTGCATTGACTAATGTATACCTTCTCAAGAAAGATAAATCATATACTTTTTTGGTATCAGCGTTTGTACAATCTTGTTCAATATATGGACATTTTCACGTTTTATCTCAACTAATAGTATTGAGAGAAAATACTGAACCATATATATGTAATTGATTTAATAATTGATCTGGAGTTTGGTAATTAGTTATAACACTTCAACTATTATCAGAAGAAACCAAAGGTCATTGAGATAATAGGAATGCATCAATATTTGTTACTTCTTCATCTATACTCATCCATCATCCTTGTGTTCAAGTGTTTAATAATCTATCCTGAGTAATTGAACTTGATATATCAACATTAACTAAACCTTTATCAGTAATAGATGCTATTAATATTTGTCAATTAGTAGAATTTGTATTTATATTCGATTTTATAGTAACTCTTCAATCCATTACAATAAGTGAATTCATTCCTGAAATATCACAAGTAGTTCAACAATCAATGGTTACATTTCATTTATAAAATGCAATTTTTTCGTTATTTATATTAAAGCTACAATCTGAATGATCACTTGAAGACATATCTAAGTTATCAATATTTCAACTACACCATTTATTTATTTTATTTACAGAGAATATTTTCTTCTTAATTCTTTCTAATAATTCTGCTCTTGTATAAGGTCTTTCTAAATCTAGAGAAGCTAATCATACTTGAACATCATTATTTACTAAACCATCTATTTTATTAACAAGTCCTGTGATAGCTATATCTTCTGTTAAGAAATCAACTGAACCATTTGCACTAATATTTGGGAAATAAGCACTTGCTTTTGGTTCTTCTCATACAACATTAGCTACAATTCATCTTGATATAGATGGTATGTAAGTAGTACCATCTCACGCTTGATAACCAATATATGAAACATATCCCCATGTATCAAAACTTGCTCATGCTTTTGCTGCATATTTAGCTAAGAATGAATTGTTAATACTATTTCAAGAAAGAGTATTAAATGCATTTTTTAAAACATTATCAATATAGAAATCTGCTCTTAGATTAGTATTTATATTATCTGCATCAAAGAATTTATCAGTAACCATATAAGTTCAGATACTAGTACCATTATTTACAATATTTTTTGTATGTTGAGTATTTATACCATCTCTAAGAATATTTAAATCAGCAGCATGGTAAATAAACGGAGAGGCAAACTCAAAATTGAAACGTGATCATTGAGATCCTAATAATGTATCATTATAAAGTCCAGATGTAATTTTTCAATATCTATCTAAATCTGTATCTCTATTTATATCCGCTTCTAAATTAATATTATAACGATTATTTTGTTCTTCTCTAATATTAGACTCTATATCAATTATTTTAGTTCAGTTAAAACTTAATAACTCATTTTGGTTAATTGGTAGATGAATTGATGATAGATTTGAATGTATAATTTTATTTGTAACACTTGCTAATTCAAGTATCGCTGAATCACTCATATAATCATATCAACCAACGGTTGGTAATTTAGATGAGATACTAAATTCAAAATCTCAATTAGAATTTGCATTATTTTCTTTTAATACAACATTGTTAAGATTTACATTTCAACTCAGTTCAGTCCCTACTATATCAACAGCATTATTATTAGCTCATCAATGTAAGTTATTAGTATGACTTGTGTTTAAACCATTTATAAAATCTAATTCTGTAGAAACATTTCTAATCTGAATTGCTCCTAAATATGCATTCCTAATCCTGTTAGAATACTTATCTCTTAATGAATAAGAAGTTGTATATTTATCAGGGCTATTTGCAGGATTATTTGCAAAAGCAGTAGTAGGCATATTAATTTTGATAGTTGAAGTACTGTTATCAATAATATTAGCCATTACTCTAAAGTTTTTGAACACTGTTGTTCAATCTATACAATTTCAAACAATATCACATATTTGATTCCCTGAAATTCAAGGAGTTTCAAATACTACTCAATAGTTTCTATAATTCCCTGTTTCAATTTCATTAATATCTGTTACATCAACATCTGATAAATTAAATGCTGGTGAACTAACACCAGAAGTGTTAGCTGATAATAGAGCAATTTGTTGAACTGCACTATCATTATGTTTTTCAGTTTTTAATTTTATGTTTGGTGCCATATGATCATTAGCTCACCAGTTATAGTTTATTACTGTAGATTCATTTGCAGAAATCATCTTTGAATTTTTAGATGAAAGTAATAAATCATCTCAATTTGTAAAGTTTAAAGTGAATAAGCTTGGATCTGGTTTTGATTCATCCCTGTATACATAAAAGGCTTTTTCAGAATAATTTCATGCATTATCTGTTAGACGTACATTAATAAATGTCCCATCATTACCTGTTAATTGAGAAGCAACGGTTCGTCATTTACTAAAAACAAATGTTTCTAAATCTAAGTTTTTTTGATTTGCCATATCTAGAGCTAGATCAATGATTTTTGTTTCTTGATACCCTGTAGTTCCTCATGGAACAGTATTTCATTTATAAAAATCAATTTTATCTAGACGAGACACATGATTAATGTGTGATTTTCCACCATAAGTATCAGTCGCTCAATCCAAAGCAACATTTATTACTGGACTTGGACTAGGTGGTAAACCACCTTGTTTATATCTAATTTGTGATACATCTCATTGATTATATACTTTTTCAGATGCAGTAGAAACATTATCACTATAACTAGACATTAATGGATGTGTTAGTCCAAGATCATCAGATGATACATGATTAATTCATAGAGTTTCTGGTTTCGTTCAAGTATAAACTTCTTCATTTATATACTGCCCTAAACTTTTTTCCGTAAAAACAAAATCTCAAAATTTAGGAGCAGTTTTATCAACTTTATATATAAATTGTTGTTTAGAAATGTTATGAGCATTATCCATAGCATAAGTATCAATAGTCAATACTCATTCTCATATTATTTGAAATCCCATTCCATTAGTTATTGTAGATAAGTCATCTACTCAACCATTGATAGGCAGTGTGGCTATTGATCATACTTTAGTAAATTTTTTATCAATACATGGTCAACCTGTTATTTCATCTTTATGTGAGCTACACCATGTTAATTTATAATTAGTTTCTGGTGACATTCATGCAAATAATCCATCATCGAAAGCTGTACTAGTAGATCAAGCAGTTGGCCAGTTTCAAACAGCAACAGGAGGTGTATATGTAATTGGTTTTGTTTCGGAACATGACGCGGTTAAACCTCCATTTGTACCTTTACATTTCCAAGTCCATGCAATAGTTCAACTAACTGAAGATGCACTATCTAAACTTCAAATTGAACAATTATAATGAGTAGCACTACAAGAACCATTCTCTGCTACGACTGGTATGGTACGTGAACATGTTTCACTTTGCCCACCATTTAATCCTGAACATTCCCATTTATATTGAGTAGAACTATCAGGTAAATCTATATAAGATCCGGCTGTACATATCATATTACTTGGATCTATTGAACAAACTCAGGCTACTGCATAAGCTTCACACTTATTTCAAACTTGGTTATATCATGAATCACAAACGTCTACAACACAACTATCTGTTCATGTATCATAACGATTACATTCTAAATATTGTGTAGTAGAAAGATTCTTTTTACAAGAATCATATGTTGAAGTACAACTATCTCCATTATTAGGCATTGGATTACAGACAGAAACCCAAAATAGATCTGCTGCTACTACTTCTCAAAATTGTTGCCGTGTTTTAGCATAATTTGTTTGAAATTTTCAAGTACCATTAGTTATAGTACAAGTTGGTGTAGTAGGAATAGTATTTGTACAGTCTGTACTATTGTAAAAAGTTCCTCATTCATAATTACATTCAGTAATATCCATAAAATTGATACAAAGTCATCTATCATAACATGAACCTATATCAAAATTACATTGAGCATTATGTTCTGGGTAAAAATCACAGCAGGCAACCTGTGAAATGCTTATTATATCATTACCAAATTGATTAGGGTTTCATGTATGACATGCCATAAGAGCATTACTCTGATTATTTCAAAAAGAAATATAACAAATAATTAGAATCAGAATGAGAGATAAATATTTTTTCATAATATTTGATTAAATATAAGTTTAATTTTATTGTAGCAGATTATAGATTAACTAGCAATTAAAGGAGTATTAATTTCCTATGATTGTATTCACTAATTTTTTTTGTGATATACAATAATCCATTGCTTGTTTATTAGATAATATATCACAATTTATATTTAGTATTTCTCTAATTCATCTTTTTTGTTGTATCTCAATTAATTCTGATAGTTGTTTATCATGCATCTTTGGAATATTAGGGTTATCAGAATACTGATCTAATATTTTATTATTTTGATTATAAATAATCATAAAACCTATAGCTATGAATCATACTAAAATTATGACTCATATTATGAATGATCTATTTTTATGATGTTTTTTAGACATAATTTATTATTAAAAAATATTAGTTTCCTAAAGTATCTGGACTTCCTAATTTACTAGTTCAGATAATAAATGGGTTTGAACAACTTTTTTGAACAAGCAATGATGCTTCTCATCCAGTAATGCTTCATTCATTATAAATACTTTCTCAAGTAGCAAGAGATGATTTTAAATTAAGCATGTTACATGCACTTATATTAGTTGTATTACTTGAGTCAGTTACATCTGAACAAGACACTAGTTTATATTCACTTCATAATATACACCCTCATACATATCAAATATTATACCAATCATATATTACTGGCATAGCTTCACATGTACTTGAATCTGCAGATAATACATAACCAGAATCACAATCAAATTTACATACACTATCATCAGTTATTGCTATACCATCACATTCATATTTAGCATAGGTACCATCAGCTAAAACAGGAGATTTCCAAACTTTACCTGCTACAGTTGGACAGGTTCCAGTTCAGTTTTGAATATATTGAGTACATAATACTTCGTTCGGATTAACTCCATCGTTCATAATAAAGCTTCAGTCTATAGTTGAATTATACCATGTATCAGCATCAAAACTTGAATCAAAAACTGAAGTAGCTTGTTCTTTATAGTCATTATCATACTTATATGTAGAAACAGGTCTAAAGGTTGGACCTGAGTTATCAATTCTAATTGCGTATGTTTTATTAAATAATTCTGATTTATTAGCATCTAGACTTATTGCATCTATTAATGATCTTGCCGCATCATAAGCAGTTATTTTTAAATAATTTTCTCATTCTCATAAACAATCATCTAATCTTGTTTTTCAAAATAATGTTTTTAAAGAAACTATTCAACTCATTCCATATACACTTGATGTATATGCATTAATTGTTAATTCTGAATATGCTGGATCAATTCAATTCGAAGTATTTACACTGGATAATAAATCAGTTAAAGCCAATCATGTAAAATCATAATATGCTGAACATCTTCATAAGTCTACTTGTACTTTAGATAGACCTGAGACATCTTTGACAGTTATAGAAAAATTGTCTACAAGATCTAATCAATCTGTCTTATTGTAATGTTCACAACCAGGAGTATTAATATTAGTATTTGATCCATATGTTCAAGAAAAAGGAGCAATTGCTTTATATTTATTAAGATTACACCATTTTATTGTATCAGTTTGTAATGAACCATAACTTGCCGTAATAGTTGGTCATGCAGAATCGATTTTTGCATACCTTCATTCAGCAGTACACGTATTTTTTGATTCCCTAATATTCCTCCTAAATATTCAAGCTCATATTTGATTTACCGTATTGGAATCTAGGTAATTATTTAATGATTGAAATTTATTACAAACCCCATTGCTACCTGCTGTTGAATAGTATGAACTATTTAAAATATCACATGTACTTAACTGAATATTTTTAGCTGGTGTATGGTTTGTTCATTCAGCTGTAGTTATACATTTAATATTGCTATCAGTTCATAATATAGCATGATCTGAAGGAACTGTTATTAAATCTTTTAAATTATAAGTTTTAGTATCCTTATTTTTATCGTAATATGTTGATGATGTAAAAATTGGAGTTGTTTTTGATAATGTTTGACAACCATTAGCACCTGTTCTACATGACTTATAAGTATTACATACTGTCCCGTTTTCAGTATTCCACTCTAAACAACTAGAACTTGTAGTTTTACAGCTAGTATTTCTTAATTCTGTTCATACATTATTCCAAGTAATAAAAAAATCATTACAACTTTCTCACAAAGGTATCCATTGTACATATCATTTGTTTGTACATTTTTCCATTAATTCCTGATTATATTCTGTACATATACTAGGTCATAGAATTTTACAAGTTGTATTCACTTGATCATATATATCACAACCACAAGCACTATTGACTCATAATTTATTTAATAAACAAGAGGCTGTTGAACACGAATATCATGTTTTGTAGTTATTTTCTGAATTTGCACATGTTTGCTCTGGACTTACTCAAGAGCTTTGTACAATAGTTCATGGAACATAACCAGCACTTACAATATTATTGATAAATAATGTAAATAATAATGATAAAAATAGTACTCAAAATACATATTTTATTTTCATGACATCTAAAGTTAATATTAAATATATTCATAATACGATTTATAGTAACATTTTTTATATTAAAACCAAAATAAACAAATAAAAAAGTCTTGCATATTGCTATATTTATCTTTTGTTGTGTATATATAATAATTATCTTTAAATATTCTGAAAAAATAGCTTATTTTTTTGCAAGTTATTTTTTTATATGTTAGGATATGAATGTATGTTATTTATAAAAATAAAACATGAAAAAAAGTATCTTTTTACGCTTAGAACTACAAGTAATTCTTTCATTGATTTTTGCAATATTTGTATGAATTTATATTCCTCAAATATTACCTTATATTGAATGGATGTGAGTAATGTTTATGACTGGATTAAAAGTATTTTTAGGGCCATTGTTATTCTTTTCAATTACTACAGCTATATTAAGTTTAGGTGATTTTAAAAAATTATGAAATATTGGTGCAAGAACATTCGGATACTATATGCTAACTACTACTTTAGCAATATCTACTTCTCTGGTTCTGATGAATATATTATCTCCAGGTAAAAATTCTAGCCTATGAGATGAAATAGAGTTTAATTCAGCTCAAGTACAAGAATTATCTTTTACACAATTTTTACAAGATTTAATACCATCGAATATTTTAACAGCATTTGTAGAATTTAATGCAATGCAAATTGTAACCTGTGGTATAATATTAGGGATATCTTTATTAGCACTTTGAAAAATTAAAAAAGTTAATGAGATTAATTCTTTATTTAGTACATTAAATGAATGAATATTAAAATTTATAGGATTTGTAATTAAATTAACTCCATTTGGTGTATTTGCTATTGTAATGAAAGTCGTAGTCGAAAATTGATCAAATGTAATGTTGGATTTAATACCTTTTGTGGTAGTAATATTACTCGCATTATTTATACATGCCTGTATTATTCTTCCTTTCATTGGTTTTATAATTTGAGGATTTGATCCATTTAAATATTTTTGGAAAGTCAAGGAAGCAGTTTTAGTATGATTTTCTACTGCTTCAAGTAGTGCCACTATGTGATTATCTATGTCAGTTGCTAAAAATAAAGCAAAATTATCTGATGAAGTAGTTGACTTTAGTTTTCCTATTTGAACAACCATTAACATGGATGGTACAGCTTTATACCAAGCATGAGTTGCTATATTTATTGCTCAAGTATTCTGAGTAGATTTATCAATTGCTCAACAATTAACAGTTGTAGTTGTAGTAATCCTTGCATCAATTGGAGCAGCATGAGTTCCATGAGCTGGAATACTAATATTAACTACTGTATTCCTAAGTGTTTGATTACCAGTTGAAGCTATATGAATAATACTGGCTGTAGATAGGATATTAGATATGTTTAGAACTGCTGTAAATGTATGGTGAGATCTACTTACTGCGAAAGTTGTGGATAAATTTTATAGAAATACTCTTGCTCATACTGTAATGGAAAACATACCAAATAAAGATATAAAAAAAGCTCTAAAAGATATATAATAAACAAAGTAATTAAAAAGATATAAAAACTTGATTTTATATCTTTTTTTTATAAAATACTCTTGCTTCTAAACCCACGACAAGTGGTTGTGGACTTTATTCTGAGTGTAAAACAAAATGGATAAAGAGACATAAATCAAATATTTATTTATATAATAATATAACAATGGCTAAAGAAATAAAAGGATATATTAAATTGCAAATTAATGGTGGACAAGCTACGCCAGCTCCACCAGTTGGACCTGCTCTAGGTCAATATGGAGTACCTATTCAAGAATTTACTTCACAATTCAATGATAGAACTAAAGATAAAATGGGTGTTAAATTACCTGTTATCATTACTGTGTACGAAGATAGAACATTTGATTTCGTTGTAAAACAACCACCAATGTCTACTCTTATTATGTCAAAACTAAATATTAAAAAGGGTTCTGGAGTTCCTCAAAAAGATAAAGTTGGGAATTTAACTTTTGATCAAGTTAAAGAAATTGCAGAAGAAAAAATGCCAGATTTAAACGCTGTTGATATTGCTGGTGCAATGAAAATAGTTCAAGGTACTGCTAGAGCTTCAGGTGTTACTACTGAAATTGACGGTATGACAAAAGAAGAAGTTGCTGCTAAATTAGCGTAATTAACTCAAATAAAAAAAGATATTCTTAATTGAATATCTTTTTTATTTATTAGTAACATGATAAAAATTTAGTTTATTTCAATCTAAATCTCTAAAATATCATGCATAAAATCCACTATCTCCTCTAGATCAAGGTTTTCCATCATCTATTCATCCTAATTCAATAGCTTTGTTATACAATCTATTTACTTCTTCAATAGAATTTAACTCAAGTGCTATCATTGAACCATTTCATATAGTTGCAGATTCTTTATCAAATGGCTTTGTAACTGAAAATCCTGGAGTATTATCTCATCTAGACCAAGCAACAAATCTCTCCATTTCTATAAATCTTTTTGCTCAAATTTCTCAAAGTAAATTATCATAAAATTTTATAGCTTCATCAAATTTATTTGTTCAAATAGTAGTATATCCTATCATTTTGTATTATGTTATTAATATAAACTTTTTTATATAATTTCAGTAATTTTTTCAATTGGGAACCTAACTTTAGCTAGCGCAGAATATTTATCATCTGAAGCTCTATACCCTATTGGCATAACAACTACTGTTGAGAATCATTTTTCAGTTAGTCCTAATATTTCATCATATTTACTTGGAACTATTCCCTCCATAGCACAGCTATCAATTTTCATTTCAGCTAGTACCGTCATAATATTTCCTAGAGCAATATAGATTTGTTTATTAGCCCAAATATTTTTTTCTTCAACTGACATTCTTGATAAAAATCCTAACATCATTTGTTTATATTCTTCTAAACTATCTATTGCTACATTTCTAGTTATAGAAATATCATTTATAAATTCTTGGACAAGAGTTTCATTATCAATATTATTTCTAGCAAAAACTAAATGAAGTGGTGCATCTACTACTTGTTTTTGAAACCAACTATGCTCTAATAAAGCTTGTTTTTTATCTGAATCTTTTACTACAAACAATTTCCATGGTTGTAAACCAAAAGAAGATGCAGATAATCTAAAGGCTTCTAAAATTTTTTCTAAATCAGCCTCACTAATGTTTTTTGATGAATCAAATGTTTTTGTAGCATATCTCCAATTAAGGTCGTCTATAATTTTGCTCATGTTTTAAATTTTATATATAAATCACTATACTTTATATAGTAATTTTATTTTATATATATTCTATACTTTTACAAGTTTTTTTATTGAATTTTATCTAAAAATATCTAAGATAGTAATAATAACACCATAATAATAAAAACTATGAGTGAAAAGTGTAATTGAAATAGTATATGTCCTATTATGACTTTAATATCGTTCATTTCAAAAAAATGGGTATTACTTATTTTAAAGTCGATTCATGAAGGCTGTGTTTCATATACAGATATTGAAAAAAGTCTTCCTCAAATAAATCCAAGAATATTATGTAATCGTCTTATCGAGTTACAAGATTTTTGATTCATTGAAAAGAAAATTATCTCTCAATCCCCTCTTAGATCTGTTTATTGTCTCACTAAAAAGTGAGAAAGTTTTTCTATAAATATTGATACAATGATCGAATGGACAAAAAAATGGATGTAATAATTTATAAATAATATTTTTCATATGAAGTCAGAGAAAAAAACATCATTTTATAAATATATTAAAAAAAATAAAAAAACACTTAATGAGTTATCTATAATAGTAAATATATTTTTCTTATTTATTTTATTATTTGAGTTCTTTGTTCCTAACAGTATTGTACTTAGAGATATCCAAATAATATTATGATGACTATTTGTATGAGAATTATTTTTAAGAATAGCAATACATAAATATAAATTTTCATATATCTTTAATATCTTTAACATTATCGATTTAGCAATAATAGGAGCAATTTTTATAAGATATTTTTATTGAGATCATGCATTATTACATTTTTTTACTGCTCTTAAGATACTCAGATCATATAGAGTAATTCATGATTTATCTAATGCTAATAAATTCATAGATAAAAATAAAGATTTAATATTTTCAGTATTAAATCTAGTGATATTTACTTTTTTCATGGCAAGTTTAGTCTTTGTATTTCAAGTCAAGCAAAACAATTGAATTAACTCGTTTTTAGATGCTTTATACTTTACATTAGCAACTCTAACTACTACGGGATTTTGAGATATTACAGTTATCTGAGATACGGGGAAAATATTAGCAATCATTATTATGACTTTAGGTACAGGTTTATTTTTAAGGCTTGTTACTGTCATATTTCGTCCAATAAAAAAATATACTCCATGTAAACATTGTTGATTAAAAAGACATGAAAAAGATGCTTCTCATTGTAAACATTGTTGAAAAATTGTTTATATAGAAAATGACTGAGAATCGATTGATTAAAAAAACACTGATATTTAACTGCCCCCTAAAAAGTAGAGTGAAATAAAAAAACACTCTACTTTTTTTGTATTTGAAATATAATAGAAGAAAGTAATTACTTTGTAATTAAAAACTTATGGCAAAAATTAAATATACAAGAGAACAAATAAGAGAATTAAAGAAAAATAAATATGTAAAAGAACTCTACAAAAAAAACTCACGGACACTATCCCTAAATCTGTAATTTTTGAAATAATATTTTGATTATCAAAAATATATGATCTAGAAATACTTTGTCATATAGCTCAAGTATCAATTTCTTGATATTACAAACAGTAAAATAACTCTGAAAAACAACTATTAAGTGAGCGTTAATACACTCAGATCAATGATTCAATTATACTTATCCATCATTCAGAATATTATTAGAAAAATCATGATACATTCAATCAATGTCGAGAAAATGAAATTGTATTGATAATGCTCCGACTGAATCATTTGATAAATTTATAAACTGTTTTTTATTTCCACTACACTTTTATAGGATCAGTTCAATATCAGTGTTTTTTTAATAGCTGTATGCGCATCTTGTTGCAATATTTGTACCAGTAATACTTGATGTTTTTACTATAGAGTAGAGTCAGTTTTCTCTACTATCAGTTACTGTTTCATTATAGTCTCATCATACAACCGTTATATAATTACTATTTCTTCTTACTGTTCCTATTCATTTTTCTTTTGAAAAAGTTGTTTTTGGTCAAAATAAATTTTTGAAATTTTGATCTGTTATATTCGACCAACTGTAATATGTCGTAGAAGATGGAGTTCCTTGTATGGGAAATAAATCTAATATATTTCTAAAAAAAACTCCTGTAGGATTACTTATTTTCATAGTAGATACTTCATTATAATTAGAATCTTGAAAAGTATAGAGGTTTAATGTTTTAACAATCTCCCAATTATTTCATATTAAATCCCATATAACTTCTCCATTTGATAATGTTAATTGTCTTTTTTCATCTTGAACAGAATTTCAATTCGTTCATGTTATTAGAGGTCATCCTGTATTAAACCCCGTAGTATCATTTCAATTATTTCATCAAATGATATGACCACTTCATACTGATCCATTTGACCAATTAACATCAACTTGTTCTATATTTCTTACTAAAGTTAACCATTCCATCATAGTCATCATATGATATTGATTTCAATTTCATCTACAATCTTTTCATATACTCAGTGAATTTATACTAGATAATGGTGCACTTCATGCTACTGTTTGATAATCAAGAGTATCATCATTTCAAGGTGTAGATGCTTCATATTTCCCTATACAGAAATTTGGTTGACCAAGTTCTAGGTTTCATGGAACCTTAATATAGTTATCAGGACATATATGAGTTGTGCGAATTTGTGAATTTAAAGATAATTGACCTCATATATATAATGCAGGCATTATACTTGTAGTATCGTTACTATAAAGAGATTTTACTAGTTTTACACTAAATATTGGATTAAGTATATCAAACTCTCATTCGTCTATTACATCTTGAGATCTATGAATAGGAGTATTATCAGCTTCTAATATCATTCATAATCCTGTTCATTTAAAATATGGATATCTATCACTATAATCAACTGCTGCATATGATTGATTATTAAAAAAACCTATAGATTCATCCTTTGGATTTTCTAATAGTGTTAAAATTTGAGCATTATTTCAACTCAAAAAATAACTATAAGGTTCTCAATCTAGTGGATCAGTTCAACCTTGTGTAATACCAATTCTACCTAGATTCGTTTTTCATACATCTCATTGATATCATACAATGGTTCCAGATAATGTTATTGGTATTGAATTTTCTGATAGAAAAAAAATAGAATTTGTAACTTTATGATATTCTATAGCTCTTTTTATAACCGATATATTATGTATTCTATTACCATCTCTTGCTAATGATGCATATCATAGAAATGAAATGAATCAAATTGTAGCTAGTATGGCAAGTATTGTTATAACTACGATTAATTCTACTAAAGTGAATCCTTCTCTTTTTTTACGATTCATTTTTATTTTTTATTATTACTATATGTGTAGTATCTTTTACTGAATCTTTTGTTAAATACAAATAATTATAATCAATTCGCTTTGACATTAAATGAAAGCTGTTTCAATATAGAAAAAGAGAAGAATATTAATATTCTTCTCTTTTTCTATATTCTATTATGAGCAATAAGTTGAGTTTTTCATTGAGAACTAAGATATGCTTGATATGTATGCATATCAAATCAAGCATCTATCTCTATAAATTTCTTTAATTCATCAGCATACGCTACTAACATGTTTTCATCATAATCTCAATTATCGATTTTATGTGTTACAGTTATCATTGATTCTGATTCATATGAGTGTCATAAAATAAACTTATAATTATATTCAGCTGCATCGTGAATAAGATCATATTGACCTCAATCATTGATATTATCTAATGATCCATATTTTATATTTTGTTTATTTCTTAGTAATTCATTAAAAATTCTTTGAGATGCTATTTTATCAGTTTCACTTAATTGTTGTTGTTCAACTAAATATTCAATAGTTTTCAAGTCCCCTAATGCTTCTCCTATATGACGATACGAGTACTCAGAAGTATTTATATTATAATTTTCTTCAGGTAAATAATCTATAAATTCTAAAGATCAAATTTCATTCTGAATTATTGCATTTTTTAATATACCTGCGTCCAGGTGATATTCATTTGCTTGTTCTAGTATTTTTTCTTCGTTAATCTGTATTTTTCCTGTCAAAACATCCACTTCACCTAAATTCCTAGTAGGTATATTCACTTGATTTTCTTCTTTCAAAATTATATTAGCCTCATTTCAATTTGGGGGAATATTTAATGAATTGTTATCATTTTTTGACAATTCAGTTGTTGCTGTAATAACAGTAGCTAGAGCTGCTGCATATATGAGAGAGTTCCCTTTGTTTTCTAATATAATTGAGATTTTATTCGCAAAAAATTCCTTAAAATTTTCAAATTTTAATTCTTTATTATTTGCTAGATTTAAACTTGCATTTGTATTGAGTCCTTCATTAATTGATTCCATAATAATTCCTTTAAATTATATGTAATATTATAGCTATATTTAAGATTAACACAATAAAAAAACACCAATTTGGTGCTTTTTTTATTTAGTTAGCAGGGGTGATTAATCCTTGCTTGTGGTATCACTCAAATAATGAACAGGAATACGTCATTACTAGGGATTTCCGTAACACTATTTTATTGTTTATTATCAATAAGTCAAATTAAATATAGAAAAAAGAGATAAGCATAAGCTCATCTCTTTTTGTTTATCTTATAATTCACCTCCTTTTACGAGGAATAATCGAACAACTGGATCTGTGTAAGTCCCAGCATCGATATCATCGTACATAGTTGCTAAATTAATATTTAAATTCATAGTTTGACCAAGAGAACTAATACTATAAGTACCAATTCTTCCAGTTGTAGAAGATACAGGAACTCCTGAATCGATAGTAACATCAAGGCTATATTCAACCTCAGCACCATCAACAGTAAGAACTACATTATAATCCCCTACTTCTAAACCACGAACTCCAAAATCATATATCATACTATCACTTCTATCCGGCATATTATCAATCAATACACCAGGGCTGCTTAGGATTACTTCACCTACAATAAATGCTGGACTAATACTCATTCTACCGTCATTGACGTTTAGAGATAAATTTTCAGTAAATACGTTCCCAAAAGTAGGATCGTAAGCAATATTGCCAAGTTTTTCACCACTAGAATCACTAATTAACTTTGGTTGATCACCAATTTCGTATGTTAATGTGAAAGCAGTTTCATCAGCATCCAAAGTAATCGGGATTACTTTGTTTGCTACAGTTTCTACTTGATAATCTTCACCTCTAACTACGTAATTACTATCAACGATAGCTCTTACAGTTAGTTTTGTTAGGTATATTTCAGGATCTAAGTTTGTTGTGACATTTGGAAAAATATCAAATAAAACAATCTCAGTACTAAAGGTAACTTGACGTTTCCCATCTTGAACTGGACCTAAACACTGTTGAACTAAATTATGTTCATTATCAGTGCTTGGTGGAAGTGAAATACTTGGAAAAATAATATCTTCCCCAGGTAAAACATCAACAGATGTTTGCAATTCATTTAACCCTTGCGAAGTAATTCCCTCTGCCAGTTTGATATACAAACGACATTGGTCAATTCCATCATACAAGGCATAAAATGCAGCCAACTGACTCGTAGTCAAGAGATCACCTTTGTAGATAATCACCGAACCATCAGGTGCAGTAACAGACACATCTTCAGCAAAAGAATTTACTGAGATAATGAGTAGAAGTGTATATAATATAAATGTTTTCATAAAAATATTCCTGTAACTTAGCCAAATTTACGTATAATACGTACTATGACTTCGCCGTCTTGCGAGTTTTGGGCATCTTCAGTTGTCGGGATTGTACTAGGTATATCTGCATCACGCTCCGTAGTTGGAGTTACAACCGTTGGTGGCCCGTTTGAAGGGACAATTATTCCAAATGGAATAATACCCCCCTCTTGAGTTCCGCTAATAGGTGGATCCACAATTATTCCATCATCCTTGCCAGGACCTACTATAGGTTCTGGTCCAGGAATAGGAGTATATGAACGTTTTGTATCATCGTCCGTTTTACCATCATCAGTTTCATCTGTCGATTTATCATCAGCTTCATCTTTCGATTTGCCATCAGTTTCATCTTCAGTTTCAGTTTTCTTTGGTTTTATAGGTACACTCTCAAGTTTGCGTTCAGTAAATGCAGAAGTAATCAGCTTCTGATTATCAACACAAGCTACCTCGAAAGGTAGACTTCCTGTATGCGTATGATTTGATTTTGGGTGTAAATACCAAATCGAAAAAACAATCATAAACGCTACAAGCATTCCCAACATAAATGGTGGGTAGCTTTCTTTTTTAATTAAGGTCCGAGACATTTCATATTCTCTCCCTCCTAGTTTAGGTTAAAAAAATCAGTTGAGGTATAAAATAACCTAACTGACAGCTTGACATACAAATGTATATCGGCTATAGATTATATAAAATGCCCAATTAGTCAATTTAAAATTGAAAAAAGTATATACCCCTTACTACAAAGGGAAATATACTTTTTTTTATTAATAATTCATCAAATTATTGTCAGTAATTTCATTATTATTCGTATGCAATATTTCTTTCTATTTTTTGATATAAATAATCTAAAATATTAAGTATTTTTGAGTATTTTCAATTTATATTTTTTTCATTGTATTTTTTTCTTAAATTTTCTAATAATTGAACTTTTTTTATAAGAAATCTTTCTTTTTCTATGTGATTCATACCATTTGTCCTATTTAAGAGTTTAGTAACAATGATATCTACTTTTACAACAACTTCTTTTCATAATATAAGAGAGTGTTTATTATCTAGAGAATTACTCACATTGAGTTTTGATCATAAAGATTTTATTTGAGCATCTATTTCTTTAGGATATTGTTTATATAGACTAGAAATATTTTTTCTAATAAACATATAGCTATGATAATCACTTTGAACTAATCATAAGTTATTTGATCATGTTGCTTCATTGAAATATTTACTTCATCCCATATACATCATTTGACCTGTAAAATCCATGTAAATAGAATATAAACTTGATGCTTTTATAGTATTTTTAGAAAATTCACAGTTCCCTTCATTATATACACCTTGATTGATTTCACATAAATCTTGAGCATTTGATATTTTTTTTGGTTCTTCTATTTTCTTCAAGCATTTTGGTGTTCATTTTTCCATACAATACATTTCCGTACAAGCTCATATTTTTCATTCAAAAACACTACAAGTATTACAACCATCATAATATCTAGAACATGTATTCATTTCAATGAGTTCTGCTGCTTGAGTTCAAATAGAAAACATCATAGAAAATAATAGCGCAAAAATTATTTTTTTCATAACTTATAATTAATAAATATATACTTCTTTATACGATAACTATATCAAAAAGTGACAAAATATATAATATTAAATAAATAATAGAATAGAAATAATAGAAAGACCTATCATAAATGCCTTTTTCATATCAAAATGATCTTTATAAAAAATAATAGATAATATGATTGGTATCAAAATACTAAATGAATTAATAGTAAACGCAATTGCGTAGATTAACCAAGTTTCCATGAATAAAAAAAGTTTAGATTATATGAGTATAATCTAAACTTTTAAATCTGAATTGCAAAGGAAAATATTTTATATGAATAATAATATTGAAATAATTGAAAGAGCTATCACAAATCATTTTTTCTTATTGAAGTGATCTTTATAAAAAATAATCGATAATATAATCGGTATTAATATACTAAATGAGTTAATCGTAAACACTATAGCTAAGTTCCCTGTCATAGCTTTTTGAAATGATGCAAAAGCTAAGAAATGAAACACCCCGAGAATCACTCCAAACTTTACCATTCATTGTTTATTATAATTCCCTTTTGAATTCTTATGAAAAAATTTATAACTAATAGCTGAGATTATTGCACCAAGTAACATTGATATAAATATGAAAAATTCTATATTTACTCCAACCTCCATTACTCCTTTAGCAAAGCCAGCAGATATTCCAATAAAAAGAGATGTAAATATTACAAATATAACTCATTTTTTGAGATTTTTTTGAATTTTATTTTCATGTGAAGTTATTAACATCAGAGGGATTAATATTCATATTAATATTCAAATTCCTTCTTTAATAGTTAATACTTCTTGGAAGAGGAAGAAACTTACCAAAGTAACTAATACAGGACTAATAGTTTTATACAGAGGGTAGAATATCACAGTATCAATATTTCTCATCCCCTCCATTCTCGTGAGCATAGAGAAGAAATAAAACAACACGTTTCAAAAAGCAAAAACCATCATTCATTCCCATCCGTCTATTTTTCCTCACGTATACAAGAAGTATATGAAAGCGACCACAGCTCAGACACTGTATCATAGTAGAGAAGTCAAAGAACCATTATAGTTCTTTTCTGTTGAGACTTTCAGTAAAAAGTTATGTATTCCCGCAGTGAATATTGAGATGATTGCGTAGATTAACCAAGTTTCCATGAATTTATTTGAATTTAAAAAATATGAAGGAGTATAGTCTTTTATAATTAAAACACAAAAAAAGAAGCTGGTGAGCTTCTTTTCATTTATTTAAGTCCTTTTTTTCTATGATCCTTTTTTATTACCTCTTCTACGAAAACGTGTTCGTTTGTTTCCAGTTTCACCTTTCAGCTTTTCAAGTCTTCGAATCTCTGCTAATACTTCTTGATTAGATATTATCATAAAAACTAGTTCCCTTTAGAATGAATAGAATAGATTATATTTATATATATATTATTTATTTTGTCAACATATATTCTTAAAAATTCATTATTAAAAAAATAATTCTTAGTTTATCAGCACTATTTCTAATCATTACAGCTTCATCAGTACATGCAGATTGTATGTATGAAGAGTTAGAACCATCATGTAATATATGATGAAACACCATCACAAGTTCTTGGGATATTCCTACAGCATATCAAGGAGAATGTAAAGCTACAGAAACTATCAACGAAGCATCAAAAGAAATCATATCAGATTTCTTATATGAACTTTTATCTAAAAAAGATTATATAACATCTGAAACAGACACTTATTACAGACTTTCAAATGAATGACAAGAATATATTCAAAATAAACTCTTCTCTGCTGTACATTTAGTAATCTCAAAAGAAATTAAAAAATCTTCACCAAATTATAAAAATATTGCTATCCTCAATCATCTTGTGAGTCTAGTTGGGTATGATTATTATATGAGTAGATAATTAAAAAACGCGTTATGCGTTTTTTTTTATTAAAATACTTTTTAACAAATAAAAATAATATTCGTTGCTAAAATTTGTTCGGCATGTATATTTAAGTCAATTATCATTAATTATTACATATGTTCAAATTTATGATTGAAGGAGCAAAAGACAATTTAGATGAAAAACTTAAAAGTCCTTTTTGGTGAAGTATGATAGCAACATGGTTAACATGGAACTGGAAAGTTTGGTATGTTACTATTTTTATAAGTCACGAACATTTAGGTACAGGTTTAAATAAAATTGATTATATCAAAGAAATATCTAATTGGATTAATTTATTCAATTCAATATCTTGTAATAAATTTATCCCTGTTATTGAAACTTATAATTTACAAAATTTATTTATTTTTTCAGGTATTATTTTTCATTGGATTATAATGCCATTATTCTTAAGTTGGTGAATACTGATTTTTGTAACTCCAAAAATCAGTATTTGGTTTAAAAAGAAACATAGAGATAATAAAATTGAGGAAAATAAAATTAAAATTGAAGAAATAGAATCTAAAACTGACGTTTTAAATGCTCAAGAAAAAGTAAAAAATAAAGAATTAGCATTCCTTAAACAACAAGAGGAAATGCAAAAAGTTATTGAAAATTTAAAAAAAGATGCAAAATTATCAAATCAAAACAATAAAACTGAAGAAGAAAAATGGGATGAAGATTATATTAAATTTAGTAAAAATTATAATGATATCTTATCTGAACTACCAAAACTAATTTATATTCATCATGGATATTTTAATATTAGATACAAGTTAGGTGCAGTTTATAAAGTATGATATAATTGATCTAAAGCAATTCCAATACTACATGCCTTTGAATTAATAATAATGGACAAAGAAATAGATGCAAAATATTTATTAACAACGAAGTGAAAATATTTTCTCAAAAAAGCATCTCTTGCCGCAGAATAAAAAAGAAGACTAACGTCTTCTTTTTTATTCCCCGGCTTCTTTCATACTCAATTGAATTTTCCCAGTTTTTTCATCTATACTCATAAGTTTCACTCTAACCTTTTGCCCAACTTCAACTACTTCTTTTGGATCAGATATATATCTGTTTACCAGTTGAGAAATATGAACCAGTCCGTCGTTTTTGAGACCGATGTCAACGAATGCTCCGAAGGCTACTACGTTTCTAACTACTCCGTCGAAAGTTTCTCCTTGTTTGATTGTTTTGATATCTAGTTTTTGACCAGCTTTTTGATGAGAAGAATTCACTCTTGGATCGTGACCGATATTTGCGTGAGATTCTAAGATAAACTCAACCGTTCCAGCTGTAGCATCAGTATAAAGTTCTTGAAGTTTCGCTTTATTTGATGCAAAACTAGCAACTGTAATGTTATTTTCGATAACATATTTAGCTAATTCATATTGATCAGGATGGATATCTGTATTATCAAGTGGTTCAGGACTTTCTGGTACTCTCAAAAATCCAATGGCAAGTTCAAATACTTTGTCTGAAAGTTGTTTTTTAAGATGTGCTCTTGATTTATAAGGTCTATGGTTGTAGATCTTTTTCGCTGATCTTTTATCGATACCTGAAATATGGTTTAATACATATGATGATGCATTATTTACATTAATCCCGATTTGATTGACTACATCTTCTACTACGTACCCAAGTTTTTCTTCAAGTTTTTTTATTGGCATATCATGTTGATACATCCCTACTCCGATACTCTCAACTGGTACTTTTACTAGTTCTGATAATGGATCGATAAATCTTCTCCCGATCGAAACTGTTCCTCTATCAAGTGAATCTAGGTCTGGAAATTCTTCTTTTGCGATTTTACTTGCTGAATATACAGAAGCTCCAGATTCGTTTACGATAAATATTTCTCCATCGAATATTTCTTGAGTTAAATCAACTGATTCATTACAACCTGTACCATTCCCTACAATAACTACTTCTATTTTATATTTAGTAATCCAAGATTTTAAGAAAGCTCTTGCTTTATCTTTTGAAAAAAGGAATATTTTATTAAATTCGAGAGGTTCACCTAAACTATCTAATACTGCGATTTTACAACCTGATGCAAATCCAGGATCGATTGCTAGAATATTTTTCCCGTATTCAGGTTTCGTCATAAGAAGTTTTTCTAGATTTGTTTGAAATGAAGCAATAGCATCATCTTCTCATAGTTCACTTAATAATCCTCTTACTTCTGTTTCTACTGATTTGAATAGAGTTGTATACCCTTCTTTGAAAGCTTCTTCTAAGAGTTCAGTAAATTGACTTCTTAATTCAATAATTCTTGAGTAATGCATTCTCACCCCTTCGTATGTTTTATCAGTTTTTTCAATTTTAGCTGAAATGATTCATAAGTTTTCACCTCTATTTAATGCAAGAATTTGATATGGTTTTATTTTGAAAAGAGGACAAGAAAAATCAGCATAAATATCAAATTTAGGGATTTGCTTTGTATCTTTTTCATTCAATTTCTCAAGAGCTTTTGCTGTTTTGATTTTTGATGAAATAGTTCCATATTGTTTCAGTGTTTCTACTAAATCTTCTCTCATTGCTGAGTGTGATGAAACTTCTGCAGCAACTATAAAATGTGAACCTTCTAAGATGACTTCTAGCGTATTTTCTTCTGATAATAATACTTGAAATTCTTCTGATTTTTCTATAGTTCCAGCTGTTATATTTTGTTTTATCATATCAGCAACCACTTGAAAACCTTTTTCAATAGCGATCATTGCTTTTGTTTTCTTTTTTGATTTATATGGTTTATAGATTTCTTCTACTTGTTTCAAAGTTGAAGCTGCTAGTATATTAGCCATAATCTCATCAGTCATTTTATCTAATTCTGTAATCCCATTGATGGCAGTTTGCTTTGCAGAGAATAGATTTTCTTGTTTCTTTTGAGTATCTATGATAGCACGAATTTGATCTTCATCGAGATTCCCTGTGATTTCTTTTTTATAACGAGCAATAAAAGGGACAGTAGCTCCCTCAGCAATTAAGTCTAGAACGACTTTTACTTGCCCAACAGCAAAGTTTAATTCTCAAGCAACACTTTCATTATAAATTGGTTCAACTAACATGCTTTTTCAAAATATTAAAAAATAGATATTTGTCTCATTTTGAGAAAATATCTATTTTTTGCAAGTAAATATATGAAATTACTTTTTTGTAGCTATAGCTTGATTAATAAAATCAAATCCTAGGATATGTCATAAAAATACTTTATATCATTGTGAATAGTCTTCATTGACTTCAAATCAACTTGATGACAGCATAGTTTTTGTATCTGTAAAAAATCAATTATGATATATTCATTTTTTGACACTATTTACGTAGCCAGATTGTAAAATAGCAAACACTTTACGTTGAATTTTCGAAATTAAATTACTTCATTCAGGAACATATGTATCTAAAATATAAATATTTCCTCATGGTTTTAAAACACGATAAGCCTCCTCTATCATTTCTTTTTTAATTTCATCTGTATGATGATGTTGCATTTGAATATCAAAAATAAAATCAATACTGTTATTTTCAAATGGTAAATCCTGAGCAAATCATTCAATAAATTTAATTCTATCATCTCATTGAAATTTTTCTTCAGCAATTCAACGCATTCATGCAGAAGGTTCGATTCAATAAAAATCAAATTTAGTACCCAATAAACTTTCTACAGTTTTTTTCATTTTATGTCACTGTCAACTTCATCTCTCTAAGAGAGTTCCATAAATAATAGATGATTGATTAATTGATGTTTCTTCTAAATATTTTTGAATTGTTGGAATAATAATATATTGATAATACTCTGCACGTATCCATAGTACAAAATTATTCCACGAGCTTTTCGAACGTTCATCATAAACTTCTTTTAATAATTCTGTTTTCAGAACAGGAGTATTATTGGTTTTTTTTAACATAAAATATTGAAAAGTAAATATATTACTCTCATTTTGAGAAAATATCTATTTTTTGCAAATAATTCTGGAATATTATAATCGAAATACTCTTGTGATTTCAAATTGTACTTTAAAATTATCTCAGAATTGTTCTCACATTTGTGATTCTATCACTGATAATATTTGTACTATATCTGCTCATTCTTGTGCCTTAATTTGAACATATACTTGTAACGACTTTCATACTTTCTTAGTAGTTATATTATTTACTTCAAAATTATCTTGTACAAAGTTATTTTGCTCTAAAAATTCTTCTACTTGATGTGAAACGATATAGTTATTCTTTAAACTATAAAAAGACATAAGTAATGGTGCAAGAATTAATAATATTAACACACTAATAATACCTATTCTTCTTATAACTGCACTAAATCATTTTGAATCGTGTGGAGAAAAACCATAAAACCAAAAGAATATTGTAGCAACTAATACGATAGCAAAGAGATTAGCTAAAAATAACATCAAAGCTGATCATGCTGCATAGAAATTTCAAAAGGCTAGATATATTCATACAACAGCTAACGGTGGCATTAAAGAAGCTGCCATAGCAACTCAAGCAATACTTTCACTTAATCGTGAAAAACGTAGACTCAGGACAGCTACCATAGCTGAAAATATTGCAATGAAGAAATCTAAAACATTTGGATTACTTCTTGCTATTATTTCTGTTGTTTCTATATCAAAACCAAAAAGTTTAGTGACTAAAAATCAAAGTAATATTGCAAAAACAATAGAACCTATAAGGGACTTTAAAGCTGTCTCAAGTCATTTTTTCACACCTTTTGCTATAGAAAAACTCAGAGCATTAATAGGACGTAATAAAGGTGCAATCAACATGGCTCCAATTACAACTGCAACTGAGTTTTGCAATAATCACAGAGTCGCAATAACACTTGATAAAAATATTTCAATCCAATAAAGTCTATCTAATTTTACTTGTGCTTTTATTTGAGTAGCTACCGTTTCTTTTTCCTCATTTTCTAATTCTAAA
The DNA here is from genome assembly GCA_034111025.1 of Candidatus Altimarinota bacterium. GTDB lineage: Bacteria > Patescibacteriota > Gracilibacteria > BD1-5 > UBA6164 > CAJXJP01. Next base: position 48,916 of record JAWUYB010000027.1, read on the forward strand.
AAATCAATTCTATCAAAAAAGTGACTGATTTTATCTTCCATTGAGCTTTTCGCTTTATCTGAAATTGGATCAGTTGTATCTGTTTGTTTAAGAATTTCTTTTACCTCTTGCTTAATCTCTTTTTTTTCTATTTTAGAAAGCTCAATAAATTCTTCTTCGGAAGATGATTTTTTATTTTCTCACATCAAATTATTATAATTTTATACTATATATATAATAATACTATACATTTTATTTTATTACAATTAATGGTTAAAAAATAAAAATCAAATAAAAGACATCAATTGAGGTCTTTTATTTGATTAAATCTTGTTTTATTTCTTCTATTTCTATTGCTGGTGTTATTCTTAGAGGATCCCCTAAAAATTTTGGTCTAGATTTAAATATTTCGATATCTAAAAATGCTTTTACACGAGCAAGTACTTCTCTCTTTTTATTATATGAATCTGCTATATATACTTGTAAATTTGTTTCCATACCATATGCTTGTATTCATAATCTTTCAGAAATATACATAGCTCTTTTAAGATGAAAATCTTGAGTAAATAATGTAATATGTTTTACAAAAAATAAATCTCTTGCTCTATATAAAGTATCATATGTATCAAATCATGCATAATCTGGATGAATATGACTCGTTGATACTCCTAAACTAATAAGGTATTTTTTCATTGTATCAGGTTCGTTATAGTTTTTATTACTATTATCTCCTGAGACTATAATTTGTTTAATTTTTCAAGCATTATAAGCTTTTGCTGCAACTTTTAATCTATCTTTGAGTATATCTGAAGGTGTTGAATTATTAATCACTGACGCTCAAAAAACTAAACCTACTTCATTATTTGGTAAGTCGCTAATTTTTGTAAAATAGTTTTGATTTGAAAATCAAAGAACATAAATATTAATAATATATATTACTAATATACCTATGCTTATAAAGCCTATTCATCAGAAAATATACTTTTTCATCATTATCTTTTATCAATATAAACGAATTAATAATTCATAATACACAGGCATTAACATAACAAAACATATTGAAATCAAAAAATAAATTCTTGATTTTGTAAATAATTTTTGAGTTTTTTCTTTTTTTTCTTCCATAAAATATTTTATTTTATAAATTCATTATAACGTCTAAACCATGTATATTGTCTTTTGGCATAATTTCTATTATGCTGTTGAACCAATCATATACATTCCTCTAGTGAAATTTCTCATTTTAAATAACTTACTATTTCGATATATCCAATTGTTTTTAAACCTGGGGTTTCATCAGAATATATTTTTCTTAGGTTTTTAACTTCTTCTATAAGTCATTCATCGAACATCATTCAAACACGAGTATTTATATTCGTGTATAAGCATTCTCTGTCTTTAATTTCTGGTGTAAGAAACAGTATATCATATTTTAGTTCTTTTTTTGTTCTAAAATCTTGTTTAGACTGTCCTGTTATAATTTTTACTTCCAATGCTCTAATAACATATTGAACATTATTTGGATGTAACTCTTTCGCATATTCAGGATCTAAAGCAACAAGTTTATCGTAAACATATTGATTTCCATATTCTTTCGCTTCGTTTTCTAAAATTCCCCTTAGTACTGAATTTGCGATAACTTTTGGGATATTGAAATTAAATATTAAACTATCAATATATAATCAAGTTCATCCACATAGAATGGGTATTTTCCTTTTACTATAAATAAAAGAAATAATTTCTTCTGTATTATTCTTAAATTCTCCTACCGAATATACTTCATCTGGATTAATTAAGTCTAACATATGATGAGCTACTCCTTGCATTTTATCATATGTAATTTTTCCAGTTCAAATATTCATCTGCTTATATATTTGACGACTGTCCGTTGATATAATTTCCGATTCTAATAATTTAGCTACTTTTATACTTAAAGAGGTTTTTCAAGATCAAGTTGGTCAGTAAATTACAATAATTTTCTTTTTATCACTTGTCTCCTTTAAAAAATTATTTATCTTTTTTTCTAAATCCATAAGTCTTTATAACTTTTTTAAAATATTTTATTATTAAATTTTAATCTTAAATAAGCGATTTGCAAATACTTTTTTATTATTATTTGTTTTTTTTGCTAAAAAAGTTTTGACATTAAATCAATTTTTCATATTATCTGTCTCGCATAAATGACATGCAAAAAAAACATATTGCCAATTTAGCTCAGCTGGTAGAGCATTCGCCTTGTAAGCGAACGGTCATCGGTTCAAATCCGATAATTGGCTCCATTAAATTATAAAACAAATTACGATTTAGAATTGTTAAAACTATAATTCGTGATTTTTGTTTCTGGGCAGATTCCAGAGTGGCCAAATGGGGTGGACTGTAAATCCGCTAGCTTCGCTTTCGTGGGTTCGAATCCCTCTCTGCCCACCATATATAAACCTAAAATATTGCGAACTTAATAAATCAAGCTCGTAGTTTTTTAAATAAAATGCCCAGATGGTGAAATTGGTAGACACGTCGGTCTTAGAAGCCGATGTCTTCGGACGTGAGAGTTCAAGTCTCTCTCTGGGCACCATTTACCAAATATTTAAATATATTTTTGCCTTCGTATTAAGCGAGCAAATTAAACAAAAATAATTATGAAACAAGCTATACATCCAGAATCAAGAGAAGTTGTTTTCGTAGACAGAGCTGCTGAATACGTATTAAAAACAATCTCTACTGTTGCTACTAAAGATACTCACGAACATGAAGGTGTTGAATACCCTTGTGTATATATCGAATTATCTTCAGCTTCTCACCCATATTATACTGGTGAACAAAGAATTCTTAAAACTGGTGCAGTTGATAAATTCTACGCTAGACAAAAGAAAATGGAAGAACTAAAAAACAAATAGTCTTCAAACAAAAAAAGATTCAACGAAAGTTGAGTCTTTTTTTATGTGTATATCCCCTATATGAAAGTAATATTTGCCTTAATTAAATATTTTTAATAAAATTGTTTGACATTTAATTATCTTCTATATAATATTTGTACTTTCTTAATCAAAGACCGTAGGCATATAAGCCCTACCGAGATATAAGAGGAAACGTTTAAACACAATTTGAAGAGATTAATCTTTTCATACAAATTAAATTTAAAACGAAACCCTTTTATCTCATACCGAGATAAAAGGGTTTTTTTCAAACAAGAAAGGTTACTTATATATATAACTATTAAAACATGGCTGTTACTAAACAACAAAAATCTGATATATTAGCTGGATTAGTTGCTCAATTTAAAGAAGCTAAATCAATCGGTTTTTCAAAAACTACTACAGTTACTGTAGCAGAATTTGCTGAATTAAGAACTTCACTAAGAGAAGTTGGAGCTACTTATACTCTTGCTAAAAAAACACTTATCAAAATTGCTATTAAAGAAGCATTAAATATTGATATTGATTTAGCTGCTTTAGAAGGTCAAATTGGAGTTGTATGTTCAAACGAAGATGCAGTTTCTGGACTTGGAAAAGTTAATGACTTAGTTAAAAAAAGTGCTGAAAAAATTGAATGGGCTGCTTGTATATTCGAAGGTGAATACAAAGGTCTTGAAGAAACTAAAGTACTTGCTGGATTACCATCAAAAGATACATTACTATCAAGAATGGTTGGATCTATGATGTCTCCTCTTTCTGGAATGGCAAGATTACTTGACGCTGTTGCAAAAGAAACTGAAGCTCAAGGAAAAGAAAAAGCTGGTGAACTTGAAGCAAAAAAAGAAGAAGCAGAAGTTGTTACTACAGAAGAAGAATCTGAAAAAGCATAATTGATACCTGGTTCAGGAGAACTTGATTTTATCAAGTTCTCTCAACTAGCTATTAAAGTTAGTCATGTGAATTTGATTCAGAATCTCAAATACGAGAACTGAATCTGAGATTTTGAAATAAAATCTACATGAAAAATATATTTATTATTATAACTATTTGAAAAAATGGCTGAATTATCAAAAGGTGCTGCTCAAATTATGGACTTAGTTAAAGAATTAACTATTGTTGAATTAAACGACCTTGTTACTGCTATGGAAGAAGAATTTGGAGTTTCTGCTGCTGCTCCTGTAGTTGTTGCTGCTTCTGGTGCTGCTGAAGAAGGACCTTCATCTTTCGATGTTGTATTAATTTCTGCTGGTGCATCTAAAATTGGTGTAATCAAAGTAATTAGAGAAATTTCTGGTCTTGGATTAAAAGAAGCTAACGCTATAGCTGATGCTGGTGGTAATGTTAAAGAAGGTGCTGATAAAGCTGAAGCTGAAGAAGTTAAAGCTAAATTAGAAGCTGCTGGAGCTGAAGTTGAATTAAAATAATTAGTTATTTTAATTCTGATTCACTCAGAATTTCACATAAAAAAAAGAGAAGAAATTTTATTTCTTCTCTTTTTTTATGCTATAATATTTCAATCTTCTTCCCTTTCTAATAATTCTATAACAGAATTTAATATTATTACTTTATTTCTTTCGAACTCTGCTACGTTTAATATTCAATCATTTGAAAAATTCCCTTTATTAAGAATTAATTTGCACATATTACGTACAGTAGATAGGTGTTTTAATACATTTTTTGTTGAATAATTTTTTACTTCATTCACTGTTTTTGTATACCAATATCATAAATTTTCAGGAATGTTAATTTCTGATAAATCTTTTCACTTTAATGTATTCATATCTATATATAAAAAGAGAACTTATAATTCTCTTTTTCATGAAATAATTTCGAATTTTTGTGTTCTAGTTAACTTCTTTATTGCATACTCTTTTTTAGATGCATCTGATCTATCATTACATTCTTGAGTAAATACCATTTTTACTGGTCTACGCATTTTTGTAAATTTTGCTCATTTCTCAGAAGAATTATGTTCTTCTTCCCTACGTTCTATATTAGTTGTAATGCCAGTATAGAGAGTATTATCTGAACATTCTAGTATGTATACAAACCACATCTATTTAAAATTAATTGTAAATTTAGTTCATTCTCACTTCACAGAATCTATATTTAAAGACCACTTATATATATTAGCAATTTTTGATACTAAGGCTAATCATATACCAAAACCTTCTGTATTACGAGATTGTTCTTCTTGAAAAAATCTATTAAAAATATTTACAATATTATTTTTATCAATTCATACTCAAAAATCTTGTATTATACACTTATTATCCATATAAGAAATATTGATTGATCATCAATTATTTGAAAATTTGATAGCATTTTTTATTATATTTGATAATAGAATATATAAATATTCTTTATCTGCCAATATACAAAAATCTTTAGATTGCTTATGTTTAATGTTAATTTTTTTCTCCGTTATTATAGATTTATATTCTTCTAATATATAATTAATTTCAGGTTTGATCTGATTTTTTATAAATTTTTGATTGTCTTGTATATCAGTAATTGTCACTAAAGCTTCTATAAGATTATTTAATCTATTTATTTCGTTTAAGTTTTCATTTATCATTTCTTCTTTATACTCTCAAAACTGTTTCATTAATTGAAGATTTGAATTTATAACTGAAATTGGTGTTTTTAACTCATGTCATGCATTATGGACAAAATCGTTCATTTCTATAATATTATCTTCAACTGGTTTAAGATTTCTTTTTACAAATATATAACCTATAAATAGAAATAATATAGAAAATAAAGCTATAGCAATAAAAAATCTAATTATATCTGATACATATGTTTCAAAATCATAATCAAGCTGTTTAAATAATAAGAGTTGATATGTTTCTATTGTTCTATGGATTGGAGAGTATTTTATAATAGTACCTCCTTCTACTTTAACATTAAGTTCTTGATTATTTATTATTTTATTTACAGCGTTTATATCAATTTCTCAACGTATATTTTCAATTAAAACATTATTATATGAGTCTAATATAGCAAAATTCATGATTTTTCATTTTCCAGGCATATCAATAGTACTATCATATTTTTTTGAATCTCATAACTGTCTTTGATTTTTAATTAAGGTAGTTAATTTATTAAGAGGTATATTTTTTTCTATAATAATTTTAGAAAGAAAATTTAATCTATTTGTTTCTTTTTGAATTCCTGAAAGATATTTATATGAAAAAAAACTTACCTGCAATATTCAAGCAATCAAAAAAACTAATAATGTAAAAATTATTGTAAGTTTTAATTGTACTTTTTTTAATGCGAACTGTTTTTCCATATTATTGTATTATATATCAAAATCATTTTCTTGTTTCTATTAGTTCTTTCCCTAATTTTTTACGTAAGTATCAAATATAAACATCTACTGTTTTCCCCATATTAAATTCATCATATTCTCACCAAACTTTTTCATATATATTTTGACGAGATAGTACTTTTCATTTATTTTGGGAAAAATATAAAAATAATTCAAACTCCAAATGTGATAATTTTATCTCTCATTTAGAACCTATAACTATTTTTTTTTCTAAATCAATTAGATAACAATTTATAGATATTTGTGTTGTGGATTTATTTTTTAAATTTCTACGTGTAAGTGAATGAATACGTGCTAATAATTCATCATAATCAAATGGTTTTACCATATAATCATCAGCTCAAAGATCTAATCATAATATCATATCAGCCTTACTACTACGTGATGTTAACATTAATATTGGTATATCTTTTCCCTTTTCACGTAATGATTTACATACTTCATTTCCTTCCATAGATGGCAGATTTAAATCTAATAATATTAGATCAAAAAACTCTGTGCTTGCAGTGTATAATGCCTGCTTGCCATCAGATACTATTATAGATTCTATATCTTTTAGTCTAAGAAATTGTTGTAAATTTCTAGACAATATTTGATGATCTTCAACAATTAATACTCTCATATATCATAGTTATAATTATATATACATAGTATATGAAAAAATATATAAAAAACTAGCTTCTAGATAATAGTTCCTCATTTTCTAGTTGTTATTTTTTTATATACTTTATTTCAATATATTTGTTTTTATTTTCTTTAGTTTACTGTTTACATGTAAGAACGACGTAAGAATATCAAAAAAAAATCCTGTCTAAAATAATATATAGTACAGTTCAAATGAAGGAGCTTGAGTCAAATAAATATGTAGAAAAATGTACTTCAAAACAAATACAATTTACTGATACATTTAAAATCGAATTACTAAAATTATCGGACAAATGATTATTTTACAGAGAGATATTCCATAAATTATGATTTCCAGATTATATTACTCATTCAAAGGTTCCAGAAAGAACATATACTCGATATAAGAACATCAACTGAATCTTTGTTTGGTCATATGAAGGATAAAATAGATATTTCTGAATGTCAGTCTTTAGAAGAAGTAAAAAGATATATGAATAAATATATTTACGAATATAATAACAAAAGACCCCAATGGGGTAGAAAAAAATGACTCCTGTACAATACAGAAATCATCTTTTAGATAACTAAAACTCTTTTTTATTTCCACTATACTTTAGTGGGGGCAGTTCAAGTTCTCTCTTTTTTTTGTTATTATTCAACAATATCTAATAAGCTTTCAACATCTATTTCATCTTCTTCTAATCTAGCATCAATTACATCTTGTAATGCTGTAATTTTAGATAATAATAATTCTTTACTTTCTTCTGATATTTTTTCATTTGCTTCAGTTTTATCATACATTTCTGATAATTTATTAGAAACTTTTTCTAATTTATCAGAAGGTATTTTATCTAATCTAGAACCTAATTTATCAGCAAATGCTGTTTTATATTTCATAATTGTTCCAGATCTTTTTTCTCTGAACTCAGCTCTTTTTTCTTTCATTTCTTCTCTCATTTCTGATTTTTTATCCATCATTTCTATATGAGATTCATGTTTTTCTTGTAGTTTCATTCAAATTTCTGAATCTTCACCAACAATTTCTAACATTTTAGCTTTATGTTCTTCCCTGAGTTCTTTTGCTTTTTCTTTTAATTCAGTTCTTTTTTCAGCATCATCTTTAGCTTCATTAAATCCTTCTTTTAATTCTTTCATTTCTGCTTTATGTTCATCCATCGCATCTTTTAATTCTGCTTTTGTTTCTTCATCTAAGTCAGCATAATATTCTTTCATTTTTCCTTTATATTCTTCTTTATGCTCACCTCTCATATCTTTCATTTCATCTCTTTTTTCTTTCATATATTCTTTTCTTTCGTCATTTACTTCTTTCATTTCTTCTTTTCTTTCAGAATGGTTTTTTTTCATTTCCATTCTTTTTTCCATTTTTTCTTCATTATCCATTTCAGATGCATCATCCGCAAATACTCAAGATATACCTAAACCAAATACTACTGAACTTGCTGTTAATCCAGCAATTATTTTTTTAGTTTCCATAATTTCTTATAAAGTTATTATATAAATATTTAACATATTTACATTTAATAAATATGCTGTAAAGCAATGTTATAACACTTTGTAATTAATTGCAAATTACGAGATGATTATATAATATAAAAGTAAGAATGAGGTAAGAAATTAGTAAAAAAATAGTTTTTCATAAATATGTCACTGCTCATATTATCAAGATACTTATCTAGAAACTAATTTAGCATATATTATAACATAAAAAAACACCTCATATTAGGTGTTTTTTACTGTCTAGCCTTATATAATTCTATCATTTGTTTTTGTGCTTCTGATAAATTACTTTCTAATTTTATCCTTTCTAATTTTTCTTTTTCTATTATTAATATATCTTGTTTTTGCTTTTGTTTTTCTTGCTCTATAAGAATATTAGTGTCATATCTATTTTGTTCTACTAATTCTTGTTTTTTAAAATTTCATTCAATTGTTAATCTTTCTTTTTCTTTTTCATTAGTAATATTTTTTAAAGATTCTTCAAAATCTAATAATTCTTGTTGATATTTTACTTCTTCTATTTTTAGTTTTTCAGATTCATTTATGATAATTTCTTTTTCTGTATTATGAGAACAACTCATTAAAATAGTTAATAATAATAGTACAATTATTTTTTTCATTTTCTCTATGTTAATCAATTATAATATTATCTAAGTATAAATATGTATCGATATAATATCATCCTCCCACTTCCCATCTAAAATCATACGTACCTGGTTCTAAAAGTGGTGTTGTAAATGTATCATATGAATCAACTCATGTCGCTCTACTTACTTTGTATAAGTATTCTATATCGTTAATAAAGAACTTCA
>JAWUYB010000028.1:0-12564 GCA_034111025.1 Candidatus Altimarinota bacterium
CCACTACAACTTGTACATTCTTTTACTTCGAGAGACATTGATCTCACGTAGTAAACAGTTTTGATCCCTTGTTTCCAAGATTTCACGTAGTATTTGTATAGGTCTGATGGAGATGTTTTTTGTGGGTTGATGATCCATTCAAACGATGCTGATTGGTCAATCCACTTGTAGACAACTGACATCATGTCAATTACGTCATTCATATCCATGTTTACGTATTCTTTATAGTACCAGAAATTTTCTTGAGTTAAGTTAGGAGCAACCACAACTGATGGAGCAACTGAATTTGTTTCAACAAAATATCTTTTATATATTGGAAGAAGTGCTGCTGTTGTACCTACAACTCATGCAGTAGATGTATTTGGAGCTGGAGCTAAATGGTAAGCAAATCTCATACCATTTTTCTTGATATTTTTGATTAATTCTTTCCATTCACCTGCCATAGTTGAGTTTTTTTCAAACCATTCTTTATCTTTTCAGATAATGATTCCTTTTGACCATTCTGATCCTTCATATAATTCATATGATCCTTTTTCTGCTGCTAATTCGTTTGAAGATTTAAATGTGTGATATGCAAATTTTTCCATCATCAGATCAACAACATCTCTTGCTTCTTTTGAATCGTATGCAAGGTGATTTACTGCTAAATATTCAGCAAGTCCTAAGAACCCTACTCATACAGATCTATATCTTTTTGCTGTTCTTTCAGCTTCTTTGATTGGGTAGTAATTTAGATCAATTACATTATCCAAAATTCTCATAACAACAGGAACTACTTTTGCAATATCTTTATCTGTATTTACTTTCGCAACATTTACAGAAGCTAAGTTACACACAACAGAATCACCTGGTGTATATTTGATAACAATATTACCATCTTCTATACTTTCTTCAATATATTTAGCTGCTGAAGTATTTTGACAGATTTCAGTACATAATTGTGTAGAATAAATATTCCCTGCATGTTTATTTGGGTTCAATTTATTTACAGTATCTCTATAGAAAACATATGGCATCCCAGTTTCAACTGTAGATTTCATGAATTTTTTGAATAGATCTTTTGCTTTTACTGTTTCGTTTAATTTTAGTTCAGGATTTTTTTCACAAGCTAGGTAATGTGCTTCAAATTCTTCACAAAAACTATCTTGAATCACTTTTCCTGTCTTATCTCTTACTTCTTTAGGATCCATTAGTGTCCAATCTCCATTTTCTTCTACTCTTTTCATGAATAGATCTGGAATAGAAACTGCTGGGAAGATATCAAATGCTTTCCCTCTAATATCACCAGTTTCAGTTTGAAGGTCCAAGAAATCATAAATATCTCTATGCCACATATCAAGAGTAACTGATATAGCACCTGCTCTTGCACCAAGTTGATTTACAGCAATTGCTGTATCGTTGATAACTTTTACCCATGGATTCACTCATCCAGAAACACCTTCTACCCCTCTAATAGTTCCACCTTTTGAACGAATATTACCAAGATATACTCCAATACCACCACCAAATTTTGAAATTTGAGCCATGTTTTCGATATTATGGTAGATTGCTCTGAGATCATCATCTAAGTTTAATTTAAAACAAGATGATAATTGGTGATAATTTGTTCTAGAATTTAATAATGTTGGAGTTGGAAGTGAAATTTTTCCAGTTGAACAATATTCATAGATTTTTATTGCTGTTTTTAGTCTTGTTTCTTCTGGTTCAGGAATTGCAAGGAATAGAGCTGCACTCATGTACATTTCTTGAGGAAGTTCTTTTACAATTTTATTAGGGTTTAATAAATACCTTTTATTGTACATTAACATAGTTGTATAGTTGTACGATAGATCAGTTTCTTTATTAAGTTTTTTTCATGCTTTTAAAATATCTTCTTCAGAATAATATTTGTAAAAATCTTTATAATATAAACCTTTATCAATATATTCATCAAATAATTTTTTATATGATTTAGCATCATATATTTTATTAATGTTCATATCTCTGTTATTCGAAGCTTGTTTATACAGATCGATTAACGCAAGTCTCCCTGCGATATATTGCCAAGAAGTATTTTCAATAGCAATTAAATCTACAGCAGATTTAATCATCATTTTTAAAATATCTGAAGTTTTTATATCATCAACGATATATTTTTTTAAACTTTCAGACATTTCTTCAAATTTACAAGTTCTAGCGAGTCCAAAACTAACTCTTTTATAAGTATCTTTAACTTTCTCAATATTAAATACTTCTTTTTTCCCGTTTGTTTTTGTGATTTTTAATGAATGTTTTTCTATTTTCTTTTCTACTATTTCTTTTTCTTCTGCTCTTAATTTTTTTCTATTTGCTCTATATAAGATAAAAGCTTTTGCAATATCAAAATATTTTTGATTCATGAGCTCAGTTTCAACAGCATCTTGAATTTCTTCAACTGACATTATTGAATTATCTTCCATCTCAGAATTTGTATCTTCAAAATGTTTTACTATTTTTTCAACTAATTCTTCTACAAATTTAATATCTTTATGTTTAATAGATTCAGCTGCTTTTTCAATAGCTCTTTCAATTCTTGTTACATCAAATGGTACTAATTCACCATCTCTTGTTTTAATAACTTTTACTCACATAAACCTTCCAAAAATTAATAATAAATTATTACTTTCTCACTCTAATACTTTTTCAAAAAATTGCTAAATATTTGTATACAATTGTGTTGACAAATTGTTAAAAACTACAATATCGGGTACCTCCTTCCGTTTTTACCCACAAGATGTAAAAATAGGAGTTTTATGCGAATACTAATAAAAAACTAATTTTTTCATAAATAAAGTCTTTTTTCACAACAATGTTAAAAACTAATTTTTGATGGTTATTTTGAGTAGTTTTTAGAAATATTTGACCATAGATGTACGACAAGTAGTGTATATGAGTTTCAATACACAAATGATCTAAAAGTTGTACTTATTGATAATGCATATATGACATATTCTAATTCTAAGCACTTAGCGCAATATTTGAATAAAAGTCGAAATATTGCAATGAGCGAATTACATAGTAGTACAGAATAAATCTTACTTTTATAGTATAGATTTATGAATTATAAAAGACCACGTTGATCGTGGTTTTTTTATTTAACTATTTTCAATAACAATATATTTTCATTCTTCAATAAACTTTAATTCCACGTCAAATGATAAGTTTTCTAGCATTTCCCTTCAAATACTTTTTTTATCATAATGACACATAGTTCATATATTTAATAATCAAATTCATTGAGTAATTGATTGATAATCATTTGAAAATGAAACTTCTGACAAAATATTTGTTCATGCTGAACTTCAAGCAATGATTTTTCATTGAAATATTTTTTTATGATCTTTTAAGAAAATCATATTATTTAAAAGTGAATTATAATCTCATCAAGTTATGTAAATATACTTAGAAGACTTTATTTGTTCTAATAAGATTTGACTACTATTATTAGCTAACTCAGACTGTATTTGAATATCTACAAAATTATTTACCATTTTTTGAAACATTCCATTCGTAAAAATTTTATCTATTTTAGCAAAAGCAATACATAAGATTTTATCTGTAGGCTTATAATCTTTCAAAAAATCTTCAAAGAATTTTTTATTGTTTTCAGTTTTCTCAGAAGCCATTCAACCATGTAAATAATATTGAGTCATAATAGTAAATAAAAGATATAATTAATATTAGTATATAGAAAATAAAAAACTTCAAAATAATTATTTTGAAGTTTTTTATTTAACTATTTTCAGGTTTTTCCAATTGTTTCACTTCATATTCCCCTCACGCTTCTCATTCAGTTATTTTTAGTACATCTTTGTCTATCAGTTTGAACTTATGAGATGCTTCATTGAAATGTGAAACTGTTGTTCAGAGAGACTTTCACATTTTTTCTATGTACACTTCATAAGCAGTTAAATGCTTTCAGAGTTTCTCTACATGTTTTTGTATATCTTTTGCTGCTTCTTCGATTTGAAGTGCTCTGAGTCCTTGCATTACCGTTTGGAGGTAGGCATAGAAACTTGTAGGACTTACTATAATTACTCTTTTTTCTTTAAATGCGTATTCTATGAGATCCGTTGCATGTACATTTCAAACTTTAGAAACGAGTAAGTCATAATAGATTCATTCACTTGGAAGAAACATAAAAGCAAAATCCATTGTCCCCTCTTCTGGTCTGATATATTTACTTGTTTCATCGATTCTTTTTTTAAGATCATTTCTGAACTCTTTTTCATATTTTTCTTTATCTGTTTTCGTTTCTGATTCTAATATTCTATTATAATTCTCTAATGAAAATTTCGAATCTATAGGAATTATTTTTTCTTTTACAAAAATAACTGCATCTGGTTTTTCTCAATTTTTGAACTCATATTGAAGTTTATAATTATCTGGTGGCAATATATTTTTTAAAACTGTTTCTAAAAAATATTCTCATAAAATTCCTCTTTGTTTTGGATTTTTTAAAATATTTTCAAGTCACTCTAATTGTCCTCAAATATCCTGAATTTGTTTATTTGTTTCTTCTAATGAAGTTAATTTTTTTGTTATTTCTTCTATTTTTTGAGAAGCATTTCTTGAAATATTCGCATTTGTTTCAAAATTTTTCGACATATTTCTATTTGATTCCCCTAGTTTATATTCCACAAGTTTATTCATATGTAACATTTGATCTTGCAGCATCTTAAACTCTCCTGAATTATCAGTTGAGCGTTGTTTTCTTGTAAGTAGAAAAAATATTACAAAGAGTAATAGAGTTACGAGGATTATGAGTGTTACTTCTAAAGACATGATTTTTATTTAATAATATTTTCAAGATATTCTTTTATTTCATTTAATGTATTTTCTCTTTTTTTGTCTAAAATAAAATATTTTTTATCTAATTTCCTAGAACTCTCTAAATAATATTTATTTGTTAGTTTTAAATACTGAGCTTCTATCTTTCTCGTCTTAGGATCTTTTCACCATAATCACCTAGTTTGTAATATTGATTCCACTCTTTTTTCATCCTCATCCACGATAAAAATAGGAATAACTTTAATCTTATCACTTGCTAATTGATCAACAAAATCTGGATGAATACTAATTCATTCAATAATATAAAAATCCCAATCATTGTTATTATTAATAAAAGATTTTATTCATTTAAAAACCTCTGTATCTCTTTTATATTCCATATCCAATGTTTCTTGAATATTAAATTTTTGATAATGTTCTTTGGCTGTTCATTTAAAAATAAATAAATTGTTATTTTTCTCTTTTTCTAATATATTTTGTAACCAATTACGTATGAAATCTCCAGATAACCATGGACAGCATAAATGTTCAGATAAAGATTTAGCTAAAGTAGATTTTCAAGTTGCAGGAGCTCAACCTATTAGTATTATTTGTTTCATAAAATGTTTTATAATCAATATAAACCTATAATTAACTTAATTCTCTAATACAATACGGTAAAATAGTTCAAATATCATCCATCTCTTCTGGTAATTTCGATAATATCACATCCACATCGCTTGGGTGATATCACATATTTACGAGAGTATTTTTAATATCTGATGCAATATGAGATTCTAATCTAATAGTATTTGATTTATTTTCTGATGTTATAATATTAGCATTTACAACGAAGTCTTTATCTCTGAGTTCAAGAATAATTTTTTCAGCCATTTTTTTTCAAATTCATTTAATTCCTTCTATCGTTTTATTATCTGCCATTTGTACAGCTCATATTAGTTTTTCTACTCAAAGTGATAGTATTAACATAGCGACTTTCCCTCATACTCATGAAATTTTGATAAGTTCTGTAAATACATCTTTATCATTTTTATCTAAAAATCCGAATAAACTCTCAGAATTTTCCGTTCTATGATGATAAATATGTAAATGTACTGTTTCCTCTAAGGCAATTCTTGAATAAATCACTTCATTTATTACAACACTATATCATACTCAACTAGACGTTAGAATAAGGCATTCTTGCATGCTAAGTTCAATAATTTTTCATTGTAAATATCCAATCATCATATATGTATTATAAATAATATATACTGATTATATACAAATATATAAAAATGCAAAAATACTCCTATAAAAACTTAGCTAAAATATAAGAAATTATTTGCATAATATAGCTTAGATATGATAAAATATATTTATATATAATTTTTCTTAACTATCATCATATGTCAGTGGATCAAATTACATCTATGAATGCAGAACAAATCGAGAGTAATCTTGATAGTATTTATGAAAAAATGAATCAACCTGAAATTCAAACAATGGTAGAAGATAAAATACAATCTATTACTGATAAAATTCCTGAATTTCAATGAAAAACACCCAAAGAAATTTATGAAAGGTTTTGGTGAGAATACTCTGAAACTCCAGAAAAATTAGCAAAAGTTTTTTCTTATGTTTTTAGAAAACTCAGAGATGGTATAGAGGTAACAGAAAATTTTATTCAAGTAAATTTAAGAAATCCTTCATCTAGACTATCAATACACCAAGATGGAGATATTGATAATATTCTCGGTTCTCTCAATCATTGAGTAACCATTAAGTCCCTCGATGAAAAAATTGAACATGAAGGGATAATTTTTATCAAAATAGAATTTTTTTGAAATAATTGAAATGTAAAAACATGATATATTTCTGAAGAATTCACTAAACCAGCTGATTCTGATTCATTAAAACAACTCAACGGTTATATTAGGTCGATAGGATTAAATCCAACAAAAGAATTAAAAAAGGAAACATTTCAAAGAGTCTATTTTTTAAAGGATTATAACGAAAATAAAACCAGGGATAATAATGAGGTATATCACAAACTCGTACAAGATTATGAACTACGTAGACTCATAGAATTAGAAGAATGTAGATTAGCTTGTTTAGCTGAATTAGAAGAAACAAAAGAACTCGCAGTAGAAAAAATAGAAAATAACGATATCTCTCATACTTATCCAGTTTGAATAATTTCAGAGTTTGGTTATGAAACTGATTGACTCACTCAAGAAGATATTAGAAATAATAGTATTAAACAAAAAAATCAATTATCAAAAGAACTAGGTACGAACTTTATAAACAAATATATTCCTGATTTTTTAATAAATTCAACAAATATCCCTAAAGATGAAATACAAATTCCTTTCAGGCCTTTTGAAGAGATTCAAGTAGAAAAAAATGTAAACATTACTGAATCTAGTGTAAGAAAACAAAAAAAAATTATAGAACTAAAAGAAAAAATAGACATAAAACTAGATAGACAAGATACTTCAAAAAAGGCAGTGGAATCTCCGATCAATACTCCTGAATTTATATTAAATAAAATAAAAAATAATTCAGATATTACTTCTTACTTAGAAAATAAATATAATAATATTAACTTTGAAGATAATTTAGAAAAATTTCAAAAATCTATAGGATCAATATGAAATGATTTTAAGAGTTTAGTTATGTCTTATACTTACCTATTTCAACATTCATTTAATAAATGAAGTTCTATTCAATTATGAGATTACTATAAGCTTGTTTCATGAAAAAATTGGTCAGATTTGACTACTAATAACAGAAATAATCTCTTTAAAAAATATGCTTGAGAAGTAAATGAAATTTATTCAGGTAAAAAAATGTCTAATAATTTAACAATACTTCGTGGTCTAATTATCGAGAATGAACTTTGAGCTCCTGTTGAAAATAAAATAAAAGAGGAGAAAATCAAACCTCTAGATATATATAAGCATATTTGATTAAACACTTCTGACTTACGTTACTTTAATATTACAGATACTGAAAGAGAAACAAAAAATTTTATGTGTTCTAGAGAGGTTGCTGATCAATTAGAAGAAGATGGTTATACTGTAATTAGAGACCATAGTGAAAATTTATATAATCAATGAAAAGTGGAATATTGAGTTGAAAAATTAATTCATCAACTGAAACAAGAAGCATTTATTAATAAATATAACATCTTTGATTTAGCAATAAAATATATAAAAAAAGATGGTTCAAAATGATACCATAGAACCATAGCTAAATTACTAAAAAATTGAGATATTTATACAAAAGATAATTATCATCAATGATTTGCTCAAAATATTAACGAATTCCCACTCAATAAAAGAGATGCTCAATATGTCATAATTTCTATGCACAAACAACAACAAAACAACTCATAGGAGTTGTTTTTTATCTTATATAGATATCTTGCTTAATTATAAGATCTACTCATCTGTTTGTAGTTCTATATAAACTCACATTATAATTTTTATATTATTTAATCCAAATAGCTATACTTCTTCCATCTATCCAATTTACATATGCTGAAACAGACTCAAAAGTTTCATCTCATATTTTATAAGTAGAATGATATGGTGTTGATGGGAACCATAAGTATTTTGATACATTACTTTTATTCCATGAAAATGATGTTCACATATTAGTATAATATTCATTCGTTGAAGAGTTTTTCCATGAGGCCATATAATTAATATTGTTTTGTTTTATTCATCATCTAAAGTCTCAAATATTCACTCAAGAAGTATTTTTTTCTCAAAATGATAATGCTCGAGAAAAAGATTCTGTATCAGAATAATGTAATTCCGGATTATCCCGCAATGTTGCATCTATACTTTGTCATCATGAAAGTAATATTTTTCATTCTAAATTTGAATATAGCTCAAAAATAAGTGGTAATTCTATTCATAATGGAGATCTATAATTCCATCTAATTTCTTTAAAATTTATATCTAATTTTTCTGAATGTACTTCTAGAAATCATTTAATTGGTAATTCATGTATATTTTTACCTGAATAAAGGGTCCACCCTCATCAATCTGTTATCATATCACATAATGTTTCGAATTCATTTCCATCAGCTAATGGATCAATCATATATTTTCAATTTGGAAGTGTAGAATCAAATTCTTTCAATCTTTTACAACTAGATTTTGAATACAATGCTCATAAAGATACATCTGTTCCAGTTATAGTTTCATTGTCTGAAATATGTACTTCATAGATACTAGTTGATTGAGATATATCTATATTATTTCATGCTTTTTGTAATGGTTCTTGTGTTGTACTGTTAATTATAATACCTAATTTATCTCATGATAGTTGTATATATCTATTACTCTCTACTGCGTATGTATTTGAAACTCAAGAAATTTCTTTTTTTACATTTTCTTCATTTTCAAAATATGAAAGTAGTTGATATCTTGTTCTTGAAACATTGGTTGTAATTGTATAATATTCTTGTGTTAATGGATCAATTCATCATCCACTTATTCACAAAGCTCATAAAAAAGTTCCTCAAGCATATCATTGGTAGTTGAGGATATTTCAAATAGATGTTACATTTACTTTGTCATCAGGGATTGGGTATTTTATAGCTTTTACTTTGAATATAGATAGTCATTTTTCTATATTATTTATATCTGTCAACCTTACTGAATCTCTTGCTCATACAGTATATCATGAAAAACTTATAAATCATATCGTCGCTAAAACTGATAGTATCGTTATGACTACTATCAATTCTACCAAGGTAAATCAGTTTTGTTTTTTTACTTGCATTTATTTATTTATTTATTTATCATCTTATCATATAAAAACATCATATTTTATAATAGTTTACTTATTTTTGCATAATATGAAAATAGCTTTACGTATTTACTTTTAATTATTTTCGTTTTTTTAAATTATTGATTATTTCCTTTGAAAAAGATAGTTTTTGTATATAATCTTGGCATATTTTTATGAAAGATAACAATACATTTATGATAGAACATTTAATAAGAAAAATATTTGGTGATCCCAGTGAAAAAAGAGTTCGTGAGATAGCAAAAATTATTTTTCAAATTCACGAAGCAGAAAAACAATTTTCAGAGTTTAATCTTGATCAAATAAAAGAAAAAACTTCTGAGTTTAAATCTCTGTTTGAATGATTAAACTTCAAAAATAATGAAGATTCAATCAAAATAAAAGAAACTTTGGAAAACATTAAAGTTGATGCTTTTGCTTTACATAAAAGAGCATGTACTTTAATATCAGGTCAAACTTTTACACTTTCAGATGGAAGAAATATTGAATGGAATATGGTTCCATATGACGTACAACTTATTTGAGGTTTAGCTATTCATTCTGGTTCAATATCTGAAATGAAAACTTGAGAATGAAAAACTCTTGTTGCAACACTTCCAAGTTATTTAAATGCCCTTACATGAAATACTGTTCATGTAGTAACTGTTAATGATTATCTTGCCCAAAGAGATTCTGAAGAAATGGGTATTTTATATAATGCTCTAGGTTTAACTGTTGGTGTAGTTTATAATGCTCAAAATAAAATAGAAAAAAAATCAGCCTATGATAGTGATGTAGTTTATGCCACAAACAATGAGTTAGGTTTTGATTATTTGAGAGATAATATGGTATCATCAAATGATGATAAAGTTCAATCACCTCTATTTTTTGCAGTAGTAGATGAAGTTGATTCAATATTAATTGATGAAGCCAGAACTCCTCTGATTATTTCCATGCCAGATAATGAACCGACAACAAAGTATATGAAATTTTCTACTATTTCTAAAAATCTAAAAAAATGAGTCCATTATAAAGTAGATGAAAAACAAAAAGCAGCTACTCTTACAGAAGAAGGTATTACAAAATTGGAAGAACTCTTAGGTGTTGATAATATCTATGTTTCAGCTCATTATAATGATTTACATCATGTAGAAAATGCTATTAAAGCAGCTTCTGTGTATGAAAAAGATAAAGACTATTTATTAGTTGATTGAGAAGCTCTTATTATTGATGAACATACAGGAAGAGTTTTAGCTGGTAGAAGATACTCTGAAGGTTTACATCAGGCTATTGAAGCAAAAGAAGGTATTGAAATAAAACAAGAATCTAAAACATTGGCTTCAATTACATTTCAAAATTATTTTAGAATGTATTGGAAGCTTGCATGAATGACAGGTACTGCAAAAACTGAAGAAGAAGAATTTTATAAAGTTTATGCTTTAGAAACACTTATTATTCCAACAAATAAGCCAATAGCAAGAATAGATAACCAAGATTTATTATTCAAAAATGAAAAAGGTAAATTTGATTATGTTATATCTCTTATCAAAGAACTCCATGAAACTGGTCAACCAATATTAGTTGGTACTGTTTCAGTAGAAAAGTCTGAATATTTAAGTAAGAGATTACAGCAAGTAAATATTTCTCATAAAGTTCTTAATGCAAAACATCACGAACATGAAGCAGAAATAGTAGCCCAGGCAGGTCAAAAATGAGCAATAACGATTGCTACAAATATGGCTTGAAGAGGTACAGATATTAAATTATGAGAAGGTGTAACTGACTTATGAGGTTTAATTATACTTGGTACAGAAAAACATGAAACAAGAAGAATAGATAATCAATTAAGAGGTCGCGCATGAAGACAAGGTGATCCATGAATGACTCAATTCCTAATTTCTCCAAATGATGATATAATGAGAATTTTTGGATGAGACAAATTATTTTCAGTTTTTAATTCCCCTATGTTTGCTACTCTTCCAGATAATGAACCTCTGACTCAAAGTGGAATGCTAACAAAAAGAGTTACTTCTGTACAAAAACAAGTTGAATGACATCATTTTGATGCAAGAAAACATGTTTTAGAGTATGATGATGTTATAAATAAACATAGAGAAATAATATATTCGAAAAGAAATGCTATACTTGATAGTGAAAATATCCATGAGGCTGTAATTTCAATGATTTATAATCAAGTTTCTTCACTTGTAGAAGCGGAAGTAACAAGATTATCTGATGATTTAGATAGATCACAATTAGTAAAAAAAGTAAACGAATTTGTTTGAATATTGCTTGTGAGTGATACTATAGAAAATGATGATATTCTTGCAATGGACCCTGATTTACTATGAGATTACTTTGGAAAACTTGCACAATGAGAAATTGAATCTATCAAAGAAAGAGCTAATCAAGAAGAATTCTATAATTTAGAAAGAAGAATAATGCTTCAATCTATAGATGAACTCTGGATGAGACATATTGATGCTATGAGTAGATTAAGAGAAGATGTAGCATTTGAATGATATGCTCAAAGAAATCCACTCATTGTATATAAAGAAAAAGCATATTGAAAATTTAGAGACCTTATTTCTGAATTAGAATATAAGGTTATTAAAGCTATATTTTCCGTAAAAACAATTTCAGAAATTGAATCAGTAGAAATTAATCCTGATAATTTTCAAGAAAATGATACACAATTAGAAAAAATGTTAGATAATTTTACTAAAGAAGAAAAAAATGCTGAAGTAAAAAAATCAAAAACTAATCCCTTATTTGCTCAACCTCAAAATACTCCTAAATCTACTCCTAAAAAACTAGAAAAAAAGAGAATAAGAGTATAGAATAAAAAACACCCCAGTTATGAACTGCCCCCACTAAAGTATAGTGGAAATAAAAAAGAATTTAATTATTTAAAAGATGATTTCTGTATTGTACAGGAGTCATTTTTTTTCTGTTCCATTGTGGTCTGTT